>JBEBWQ010000004.1:0-29180 GCA_040392075.1 Microbacterium sp. | reverse complement strand
CGCGCGCGGGGCGGCCCGGGCGCGGCGGGGCCCTACACCCCGCGTGCCCCCATATAAGCTGTCGAGCCCCCCCCAAGCCCCCTGTTCGGGGGCCCACGGCGCGATCTCGGAGGGGACGACGCGATCTCGCGGCAGGGCAGGCCCGCACCCGGGAGACGGCGATGTCGGAGCCGACCGATAGCGTGGAGGCATGGCTTCTGCGACTGCGCTCCCGGACTGGCTCGACCGCATCGGGGTCTTCGATCTGGAGACCACCGGCATCGACGTCCGGCAGGATCGCATCGTCACCGCCCACGTCGGCGTGCTCGACGCCACGGGTGCGCCCGTCTCCGGGCGGAGCTGGCTGGCCGACCCCGGGGTGCCGATCCCCGACACGGCGGCGGCGGTGCACGGCATCGACACCGCCCGGGCCCAGGCCGAGGGGCGGCCGGCGGCCGAGGTCGTCGGCGAGATCCTGGCCGCGCTGGAGGAGCTCTTCGCCCAGGGCGTCCCCGTCGTCGTCTACAACGCCCCCTTCGACCTCTCCCTCCTGGCCCATGAGGCCGCCCGGCACGGTGCGACGGCGCCGGCCGCCCCGTGCCCGGTGATCGATCCGCTCATCGTGGACAAGGCCTGGGACCGCTACCGGCGCGGCAAGCGCACGCTGGAGCTCGTCGCCGCGCACTACGCGGTGCCGCTGGAGGACGCGCACGACGCCGAGGCGGACGCCGTCGCGGCGGGGCGCGTGGCGCTCGCCCTCCTGCGGGCCTTCCCGGAGGAGGTGCCGCCCTCCGCCCGGGAGCTGCACGAGTGCCAGGTCGGCTGGGCGCAGGAGCAGGCGGCGAGCCTCACCGACTACCTCGTCCGCGTCGGCCGGATGTCCGCCGGAGACACGGTGCGGGGCGGCTGGCCGCGCCGCTGAGCAGGAGCGGAGCCCCGCCGGCATCGCCACCCGCCCCTCGCCGACCATGCCGCCCACGGCCGACAGGGCTCCGACCGGCCGAGCTCCGGCCGACAAGGCTCCGGACGGTCAGCGCTCCGGACAGCCGCGTGCGCTGGTCCGGCTCCGCCTCGGGCCTACCCCGGATCTCCCCCGCGAGACGGAGGCGATGCCGCACCGTCCTGCCTACACTGGGCGCATGAAGGAGGCCATGAACGACGTGTTCGGCTGGGCCTCGCTGGTGGGGATCCTCGCCGTCGGGCCGATGATGCTGATCATCGGTCTCTGGCACGCCCTCTCGCGCAAGCCCGTGGAGGAGAAGTACCGCGGGAGCGGCAGGGGCGGCTTCGGCGGGGTGTTCGACGCGGTCTGGTCGCCGAGCGCGCACGAGGCGGGGATGGAGCGCGACCGGCAGACCCAGCGCACCGCCCCCGCCCCGGCGCCGGGCGACCCGCCCTGGGCGATCTCCGAGGACCGCATCACGATCGATGTCCCGCCCGAGGAGGGGACCGCCCGCACCGATGCCCCCCCGGGCTCGGGCCGGCGGAGGAGAATGAGGGGGTGAGCGACGAGACCCCTCCCCCCGCCGGCGTCCCCCTCGGTCGCCTGCTCAACGGACGGCTGAAGCTCCGCCACCTCCAGCTGGTCTGCGCGCTGGCCCAGCGCGGCAGCCTGGTGGCGGCGGCCGAGGACCTGCACATCGCCCAGCCCGCGCTGACCCGTTCGCTGCGCGAGGCCGAGGAGGTCGTGGGCGCGCGTCTGTTCGACCGCGGACCGCGGGGGATGACCCCGACCGAGATCGGCGAGGCCTTCATCGAGCACGCCCAGGCCGTGCTCGGTCAGCTCAACCGCGCGGGCCAGGAGGTCGACGACCTGCTGCAGGCGAAGGGCGGCACGGTGCGCGTGGGGACGCACCTCGCCGCGTCGAGCCTGCTGCCGCAGGCCATCCTCGCCGTCCGCGCGCAGGCCCCCCGCGTCACGATCGTGGTGCGGGAGGCGACGCCCGACACCCTGCGCACCGAGCTGCTCTCCGGCGAGCTGGACCTCATCGTCGGACGGATCCCCCCCGCCGAGCCCGACCGGCGCCTGTCGACCCGGGCGCTCTATCAGGAGCCGATCCTCCTCGTCGCCGCGGCGGATCACGAGGCCACCCGGCTGGACTCCCCGACGCTCGCGCAGCTGCGCGCCTATCCCTGGGTGCTCCCCGTGCATCAGACCCTGCTGCGCACCCAGGTGGAGGAGATGTTCGCCGCCGAGGGCCTGCCCCTTCCGGAGCAGCGGGTCGACTGCACGCTGCTGCCCATCACGCGGGAGCTCATCGTCCACGGCGGCTCGATCGGGGTGCTGCCGCGCCTGGCGATCGAGAACGACCCGGCGATCGTCCCGCTCGGCACCGCGCCCGATCTCCTGCGCTGGCCGGTGGGCCTCACCGTCGCGGCCGATCACCGCGTCTCCCCGGCGACCCGGCGCCTCATCGCCGCCCTGGAGGACCTGGGCGCACAGGTCCGGGAGCGATTCGCGGACGAGCCGCAGCACGCCGCGCGCCCGCGGGACCGGAGCCCGTCCGGCGACCTATAACGATTGCGCATAGCCGCCGCTCCCCTGGGCATTGGCGCCCCGGCCCGCCCCGACCGATGATCGAGGCATGGAGAGCAGCCGCGCATGAGAGTCATCGACGTCCACACCCACTACGTGCCGCGCCGCTGGCCGGCCCTCCCCGGTCGTCCGCCGCGCCCCACCCTGCGGGTGGACGGGCCGGCCTCGGCGACGATCATGCTGGGCGAGACGGCCTTCCGCGAGATCACCGACACCTCCTGGAGCGCCGATGCCCGGCTCGCCGAGATGGACGCCAGCGGCGTGGATCTCCAGGTGCTCTCCCCCACTCCGGTCTTCTTCGGCTACGACCAGGACCCGCGGGCCGCGGCCGAGGTCGCCGGGATCTTCAACGACCTGGCCCTGCAGATCGCCGCCGAGGGCGACGGCCGCCTGCTGCCCTTCTGCCAGGTTCCGCTGCAGGACACCGATGCCGCCTGCGCCGAGGTCGACCGCTGCGTGGCGGCGGGCCATCTCGGCGTCGAGATCGGCAACCACGTGGGCGACCGCGACCTCGACGACGCCGGGGTCGTGACCTTCCTGCAGCACTGCGCCGATCAGGACATCCCCGTCTTCGTGCACCCCTGGGACATGCCCACCGGCGCCCGGATGGACCGATGGATGGCGCAGTGGCTGGTCGGCATGCCGGCCGAGACCCACCTATCGATCCTCGCGATGGTCCTCGGCGGCGTCTTCGACCGCGTCGACGGACGCCTGCGGATCTGCTTCGCCCACGGCGGCGGCTCCTTCCCGTTCTGGGTGGGCCGGATGGACAATGCCTGGCAGCACCGGCACGACGTGATCGGCACCTCCGCGCTGCCGCCGTCGGGGTATCTGGACCGCTTCAGCGTCGACACCCTCGTCTTCCATCCCGCCCCCCTGCGTCTGCTGATCGACACGCTCGGCGTCGACGGCGTCATGCTCGGCAGCGACTACCCCTATCCGCTCGGCGAGCAGCGCCCCGGAGCCCTCGTCCGCGACTCGCACCTCTCCTCCGCGGAACAGGAGCGGGTGCTCGGTCTCAACGCCGAACGGTTCCTGGGCGCCCGTGCCGCACGGGCGCTCGACCGCTCCCGGCCCGTCGCCACCGCCCAGAAGTGAGGACCCGGATGACCGCCCACCCCGTGCTCGCGATGACCGAGGACACGGCCCGCGCCGCCGATCCGCCCTCCGGCGACGGCCGCGCGCTCCTCGGCGAGGAGCTCGCGGCCCGGATCGGCACCGCGCATCCGGACGAGCCCCTCCCCCCTGCAGAAGGAATGCCGCGATGACTCTTCCCGTGCTGCGCAACCTCGTCGGCGGCGAGTGGATCGACGGCGCCCGCGTCTTCGACGACGTCTCCCCCGTCGACGGCCGCACGATCGCCCTCGTGCACGAGGCGGACGAGGCCGTGGTCGACGCGGCCGTGGCCGCCGCCCGGGCCGCGCTCGACGGACCGTGGGGCCGGCTCACCGTGCCGGAGCGGGTCACCGTGCTCCGCCGCTTCGCCCAGGGCCTCCGCGACCGCTTCGGGGACCTGGCCGAGGCGGAGATCGCCGACACGGGCAAGCCCTCCTCCCTCGCGCGCTCGCTCGACGTGCCGCGCGCGGCGATGAACGTCGACGCCTTCGCCGATCTCCTCACCCAGGTCGACACGGACTCCTACCTGACGGAGCTTGCCGACGGCACCCGCGCCCTCAACTACACGGTGCGCAAGCCCCTCGGCGTGGTCGCGGTGATCGTGCCCTGGAACCTCCCGCTGCTGCTGCTCACCTGGAAGCTCGGTCCCGCGCTCGCCTGCGGCAACACGGTGGTCGTCAAGCCGAGCGAGCTGACCCCGTGGTCCGCCACCGTCCTCGGCGAGATCGCCCTGGAGGCGGGCCTCCCGCCCGGGGTGATCAACATCGTGCACGGCTTCGGCCCGGGTTCCGCCGGCGAGTTCCTCACCACGCACCCCGGCGTGGACGGCGTCACGTTCACGGGCGAGTCGGCCACGGGCAGCGCGATCATGAAGGCGGTCGCCCCGAGCGTCAAACCGGTCTCCTTCGAGCTGGGCGGCAAGAACGCCGGGATCGTCTTCGCCGACGCGGACTTCGGCCGCGCCGTCGCGGGGATCGCCCGCTCCTCCTTCCTGAACACCGGACAGGTGTGCCTGGCCACCGAGCGGGTGTACGTGGAGCGCTCGATCCACGACCGCTTCGTCACGGCCCTCGCGGAGGAGGCACGGCGCTACCGGATCGGCCACCCCGACGACCCGGAGACGAGGACGGGCCCGCTCATCTCCCGGGAGCACCGGGAGAAGGTCCTCGGCTATTTCCGGATCGCCCGGGCCGACGGCACGATCGTCCTCGGCGGCGGCATCCCCGAGGTGGCCCCCGAGCTCGCCGGCGGCGCCTGGATCGAGCCGACCATCGTCACCGGTCTCGCCCCGGACTCCCGCGTGCTGCGCGAGGAGGTCTTCGGACCGATCTGCGCCATCGTCCCCTTCGACACCGAGGAGGAGGCGATCGCCCTCGCCAACGACACCCCCTACGGTCTCGCCGCCGCGACCTGGACCTCGGACCTCACCCGCGCGCACCGGGTCGCCGGTGCCATGCAGGTCGGCATCTCGTGGGTCAACACCTGGTACCTCCGCGATCTGCGCACGCCGTTCGGCGGACGCGGCCTCTCCGGCATCGGGCGCGAGGGCGGCAGGCACTCGCTCGACTTCTACACCGATTCGACGAATGTGGTGGTGGCGCTGTGAACGACTCCCCCGCCTCCGCGATGCCGCACGACGCCGTCGTGCGGGCCGCGGAACGACTCGCGCAGGCGGCGGCCTCCGGGACCGCCTGCGCCCCGGTCCGCGACCTCATCTCCGACGTCGACGCGGCGTACGCCGTGCAACGCCTCACGGTCCAGCGCGCCGTGGCGGGCGGGCGCCGCGTGGTCGGCCGCAAGATCGGCCTGACCTCCGCGGCCGTGCAGCGTCAGCTGGGGGTGGACAGCCCGGACTTCGGCGCGCTGTTCGCCGACGACGTCCTCGCCACCACCGAGAGCGCCGACCTCTCCCGTCTCATCGCCCCGCGGGTGGAGGCCGAGATCGCCTTCCTCCTCGACCGCGACCTCGAGCATTCCGATCCCACCGTCGCCGAGGTGCAGCGAGCGATCGGCGCGGTCGCGCCGGCGATCGAGATCGTCGACTCCCGGATCGCGGGCTGGGACATCACCCTCGTCGACACGATCGCCGACAACGCCTCGGGCGCGGCGACCGTGCTCGGCCAGCTGCGCTCCTTCGACCGCCTCGACCTGGACTTGCGGATGGCCGGCATGGCGCTGGAGCAGGCCGGCGAGGTCGTCTCGGTCGGCGCCGGCGCCGCCTGCCTCGGCCACCCCCTCGTGGCGGTCACCTGGCTGGCCCGCGAGCTGGGCCGCCGCGGCGACGGGCTGCGCGCCGGCGATCTGATCCTCTCCGGGGCGCTCGGTCCGATGGTCCCGGTGACCGCGCCCAGCGCCTTCGAGGCGCGCATCGACGGGCTCGGCACCGTGCGCATCGCCTTCGACGGCGTGCTCGGCCCCGCCTCCCCGCGGGACGCGGACGCGGAAGCAGGCGCGCGATGACCGATCACGCCGCCGTCCTGCACCGCGCGCAGCGGGCCGCCACGGCGATCGACGCGTTCACCGGCGACGACGCCCTCGACCTCGACGCCGCCTACGCGGTGCAGCGCCGGCTCGTCGAGATGCGCCTGGCCGACGGCGAGCACCCCACCGGTCTCAAGCTCGGCTTCACCAGCCGCGCGAAGATGCGCCAGATGGGCGTGGACCGGGTGATCGGGGGCCGGCTCACCAGCGGCATGGCGGTCGCCGACGGCGGCAGCGTCGCCGCCTCCCGCTTCATCCACCCCCGCGTCGAGCCGGAGGTCGCCTTCCGCCTCGGGCGCGACATCACCACCGGACTCGCCACGCCGGCCCTCCGTACCGCCGTGGACGGCATCGCGGTGGGGGTGGAGATCATCGACAGCCGATACCGGGACTTCCGCTTCGGGCTGAGCGACGTGGTCGCCGACAACGCCTCCTCCGCGGGCTATGCGCTCGGCCCCTGGATGACCCCCGGCCCCGAGCTGGAGAGCCGCCTGGGGACTCTCGGGGTGACGCTGGAGATCGACGGCCGCGACGTCGACACCGGCTCCACCGCGGCGATCCTCGACAGCCCCTGGCGTGCGCTGCACGCCGCCGTGCTCCACGCACGGCGATATGGGATCGAGCTGCGCGCCGGTCAGGTGATCCTGGCAGGGGCCGCGACTGCCGCGGCGCCGGTCTCGGCCGGCTCGACGGTGCGGGCGAGCATCGCGCTGCTCGGCTCGACGACGATCCGCTTCTCCGAGGAGGACGCATGAACCATCCCCGCAACGACCGGCCCGGCACCCCGCAGCGCCGGACGGTGGTCATGGACGACCGGGCCCGCCCGCTGGGCGCCTACCCGCACGCCCACATCGCGAACGGCCTCGTCTTCGTCTCCGGCACCAGCAGTCGTCGCCCCGACGACACTGTCGCCGGCGCGGAGACCGGCCCCGACGGCACGCCCGTCTTCGACATCCGCGCCCAGACCGAGGCGGTCATCGCGAACATCGAGCGGATCCTGCACGAGGCGGGTGCCGGACTCGAGGACATCGTCTCGTTCACCACGTTCCTCGTCTCGATGGAGGACTTCGCCGGTTACAACGAGGTCTACCGCCGCTTCTTCGACGCCCGGACGGGTCCCGCCCGGACCACCGTCGCCGTGAAGGAGCTCCCCGGCCCGCTACTGCGGATCGAGATGCAGGCCATAGCGACGCTGCCCGCAGAAGAAGACTGACAAGAAGGAGAGCAGGAAATGACCGAGTGGAAGGCCGAGAGCCTCGGCGGATGGATCGCGGAGAACGCCCATCTCCTGAAGCCGCCGGTGGGCAACAAGTGCCTGTACCCCGAGGCGCAGAACCTCATCGTGATGGTCGTCGGCGGGCCCAACTCCCGCCAGGACTACCACGTCGACCCGTTCGAGGAGTGGTTCTACCAGCTCAAGGGCAACATGCACATCAACGTCATCACCCCCGAGGGACCCCGGACGGTGCACGTGCGAGAGGGCGAGTCGTTCTTGCTGCCCGGCAACACGCCGCACTCGCCGCAGCGCCCCGAGGAGGGCTCGATCGGCCTCGTCGTCGAGCAGGTGCGCCAGGAGGGCGAGCGGGAGAAGTTCCAGTGGTATCACCACACCGCCGACACCGCGACGCTCGTGCACGAGGTGGAGCTGCAGGTGACCGACATCGTGAAGGACCTGCCGCCGGTCTTCGAGGAGTTCTACGGGCGCCTCGGCACCCTCACCGCACCGGATGGATCGCCGCTGAAGCGCGAGGACCTCTCGCCCGTCCCGGCCGGGTGACACCGCACAGCGCAAGAGCACCGAGCACGCAGAAGGCGCGTCGTGGGCCCATCGAGGGCCGGCGGCGCGCCTTCTGCGTGCGTCGGGGACGCGCGAGAGAGCACCCCGGGCAGGAGGACGAAGGCGTGCCCCGGGAACGCCAAAGGCCCCGCCGGGGCGGGGCCTTCGCGAAGGGAGCGGCTTACTTGCTGCCGAAGCCCTTGAAGCGCTGGTTGAACTTCTCCACGCGGCCGGCGGAGTCCATGATCCGCTGCTTGCCGGTGTAGAACGGGTGCGAGGCCGAGGAGATCTCGACGTCGATCACCGGGTACTCCACGCCGTCGAGCTCGACGGTCTTGTCGCTGGTGACGGTGGAGCGGGTGAGGAAGGTCTCGCCCGAGCCGAGGTCGCGGAAAACGACGGCCTGGTAGTCGGGGTGGATGTCAGTCTTCATGCGGATTCCTTGCGACAGGTTTCAGATAAGTCTTCGGGGCGCGGGGCACCAACAAGACAGCTTATCACCATCCGGAGGGGTTGCGAGCCGCAGGGCGGATCGATCGCGGAGGCCGTCGCTCACAGCAGCAGGTCGCGTGCGCGATCGGCCGACCGGGTGCGCGGTCGAGGGGACGCGAGGGGATCAGACCGCGGGAACGGCCCGCGCGGCGTAGCGGCCGTCCGCCCGGTCGAGGGTGATCGGCATCCCGAAGGTGGCGGTGAGGTTCTCCGCCGTCAGCGTCTCCGCGATGGGCCCCTGCGCCACCGCCGCACCGTCGCGCAGCAGGAGCACGTGCGTGAAGCCCACCGGGATCTCCTCCACGTGGTGGGTCACCATGACCATCGCCGGGGTGTTCTCGGCCTGCGCGTAGCCGCTGAGGAGCCCGAGGAGCTCCTCACGGGCGCCGAGGTCGAGGCTCGCGGTCGGCTCGTCCAGCAGCAGCAGCTCCGGGTCGGTCATCACGGCGCGGGCGATCTGCACCCGCTTCTGCTCGCCGTCGCTGAGCGTGCCGAAGGTGCGGTCGGCCAGGTCCGCCAGGCGCCACTCCGCCAGGACCCGCATCGCACGGCGCTCGTCGATGGCCTCGTACTGCTCGCGCCAGCGACCGGTCACCGAGAAGGCGGCGGTGAGCACGGCGTTCAGCACGGTCTCCTCCCGCGGGATCCGACCGGCCATCGCCGAGGAGGCGAAGCCGATGCGCGGTCGGATCTCGAAGACATCGGTGCGCCCCAGGCGCTCGCCGAGGATCTCCACGGTGCCCGCGGTGGGGTGCATCAGGGTGTCGGCGAGCTTGAGGAGCGTGGTCTTGCCCGCCCCGTTGGGGCCGAGCACCGCCCAGCGCTGCTCGTCGGTGACCCGCCACGTCACCTGATCGACGATGTTCCGCCCCTCACGGCGCACCACGACATCGGTCATCTCCAGAGCGGTCGGCATGCGGCCAGCCTAATCGCTCCCGCCCCCGGGCCCCGAGCGGCACGCGCGATGTCTCCGCTCCGGCACCACTGCGAAACTGATCCCACCGCACCGCCACCCGCGGCCCGACACGCCATTCACCCCGTCGTGGCTCCGCAGCTGTGCCGGTCACGGCAGTCGTGCCGGTCGCGGCGGAGCGGCGCCACCGCCCCACGGCGGGCCCGGCGCGCACGGTACGCTCGGAGGCGTGATCGCCGCGCGCTTCCTCGTCGTTCTCGATGCCGACTCCACCCTCATCCGCAACGAGGTGATCGAGCTGCTCGCCGAGGAGGCCGGGCGCCGCGCCGAGGTGCAGGCCGCCACCGAGGCGGCGATGCGGGGTGAGGTGGACTTCGCCACCAGTCTGCGCAGCCGCGTCCAGGCCCTCACCGGGATCTCGACGGACGCCTTCGAGAGAGTTCGCGCACGGATCGAGCCGACGCCCGGTGTTCAGGAGCTCGCCGCGGCGATCCATGCCCGCGGCGGCGTCATGGGCGTCGTCTCCGGCGGATTCCACGAGATCCTCGACGGGGTGGCGCCCGCGCTCGGCGTCGACCGCTGGCGCGCGAACCGCCTGGAGACCGCCGACGGACGCCTCACCGGCCGGGTGGACGGCGGCATCGTCGACGCGCAGGTGAAGGCCGACACCCTGCAGGAGTGGGCGGCGGAGCTCGGCGTTCCCCGCTCGGCGACCCTCGCGATCGGCGACGGCGCGAACGACCTGACGATGATGGCCGTCGCGGGCCTGGGGCTCGCCTTCAACGCCAAGCCGATCGTCCGCGCGCAGGCGCCGCTCGTGATCGGCCCCGTGGACCTCAGCGCCGTGATCCCGCTCCTGCCGTAGGCCGGACTCGGGCGCTCCGGACGCTGAGCCCGTCGAAGCGCCCGCGACGCCTGCCGACCGCGTCGCGCCCGCAGAGTCGCCCCGTTCAGTGCCCCATGCCGAGGCCGCCGTCGACGGGGATGACCGCGCCGGAGATGTAGGCGGCATCGTCGGAGGCGAGCCAGGTGACGACGCCCGCGACCTCGTCGGCGCTCGCGAAGCGCCCGGCGGGGATGCTCGCCCGGTACTGCTTCTGGGTCTCCTCCGGCAGCTCCGCCGTCATGTCGGTCTCGATGAAGCCGGGGGCGACGACGTTCGCGGTGATCCCGCGGCCCCCGAGCTCACGGGTGAGGGAGCGCGCGAAGCCCACGAGGGCGCTCTTGGAGGCGGAGTAGTTGATCTGCCCGGCCGAGCCGTACAGGCCCACCACCGAGGAGATGAGGATGACCCGCCCGAACCGGGCCCGGATCATCCCCTTCGCCGCCCGCTTGACCACGCGGAACGATCCGCCGAGGTTGGTGTTCACCACGGAGTCGAAGTCGTCCTCGGTCATCCGCAGGAGCAGCGTGTCGCGGGTGATGCCGGCGTTGGCCACGACGATCTCGATCGGACCGAGCTTCTCCTCCACCTCGGTGTAGGCGGCGTCGAGCGCGGCGGCGTCGGTGACGTCGGCGCGGACGGTGAGCGCGCCCTCCGGCCCCTCGCCGCTGCGGGCGGTGACGGCCACCCGGTACCCCTCGCGGAGGAAGCGCTCGGCGATGGCGCGGCCGATGCCGCGGTTGCCGCCGGTGACGAGGACGACGCGGTCGGTGCTCATGGGGGCTCCTGTTGTCGGTCGGGGCCCGCCGTGGTGCGGGCGCGTCCGCTCCAGCCTAGCGACCCGGCCGGAGGCGACGAGCCGGAGGGAGAGGAGGGAGGCGCGCTCCCTGCGGGGCATCGCCGGAGCAGGACGTGCCGGAGCAGGACATACTGGTGGGGAGGGAGGGGAGCCCGCCCCGTGAGGAGAAGCGCATGACCGACCCCCAGAACCCCTACGGCCAGAACCCGGCCCCGCAGCAGCCGGAGGCCCCGCAGTACCCGGCGCCGCCGCAGTACTCGGCACCGCCGCCGCAGCCGGAGGCCCCCCAGTACCCTGCTGCCCCGCAGTACGCGGCGCCCCCGCAGTACGCCGCCCCCGCAGCCCCGCAGTACGCGCCGGCCCCCGGCTACGCGCCCGCACCCGGGTACGCCCCGGGCTACGCGCCGGCGCCGCCCTACAACGGGCTGGCGATCACGGCCCTCATCGCCGGCATCGCGGCGTGGACCGTCTTCCCCTTCATCGGCTCGATCGTCGCGATCATCACCGGGCACATGTCGCTCAGCCGTCTCAAGACGAGCGCCGAGCAGGGCCGCCCGATGGCGGTCATCGGCCTCGTGCTCGGCTACGCATCGATCGGGATCGGCGTGCTGCTGGTCCTCTTCCTCCTGCCGTTCATCCTCACGGCCATCGCCGCCGCCGCGTCCTGACCGGCCCTCCGGCCTGCGCTGCATCCCGACCGCGCGGACCCCGTGGCCTCGGCACCCGCGGCGCGGCGTAGGCTGGAGGCATCGTGAGAAGGAACCGGACCGCCGTCGCCTCGGCGACCTCGCTCCCGCGTGCGCCGGAGGAGGAGGTCGCCTCCCGAGTGCGCCACTACGCGATCACCATGACGATCCGGATGGCCTGCTTCGCGCTCATGCTGCTGGTCACGCCGTACGGCTGGTACACCTGGGTCTTCGCGATCGGTGCGGCCGTGCTCCCCTACATCGCCGTGGTGATCGCCAACGCCGGCAGCGACAGCCGCCAGTCCGGGGCAGAGGCGCCGGTGGCGGCGATCGACGCTCCCGGTCCGATCGCCCAGGAACCGGCCGACGAGGCGCCCCTCATCGTGACGGTGCACGAGACGACGGCGCACGAGACGACCGCGTCCGAGACGACGGTGCACGAGCGCCCCGCCGCGGAGGGCGAGGCCCGGTGAGCGGCCTCGAGCCGCCGATCCCCTCCGATGAGCCGATCTGCTCGCGGGCGGGCTGCCGCGCCCCCGCGACGCATCGCGTGGTGTGGCGGAACCCCCGCATCCACGCCGCCGATCGCGAGAAGGTCTGGCTGGCCTGCGCCGCGCACCGCGGGTTCCTCAGCGAGTATCTCAGCACCCGGGGCTTCCCCGTGGCCGTTCATCCGTTCGACCCCGTGGAAGGATCTCGATGAGCCCCCGATTCATGGACCGGCGCGCGGTGCGCTGGTCCATCTACCTCGTCGTCGCGCTCCTCTTCGCCGTCGTCTGCTGGTTCCTGTCACAGTGGCAGTTCGACCGTAACGAGGAGCGAAACGCGCAGATCGCGCTCGTCGAGCGGAACTACGACGCCCCCCCGGTGCCGCTGGACGAGGCCATCGGTCCGGACGGCGCCTTCGACCCGGAGGACGAGTGGCTCCCGGTCCGCCTGACCGGCTCCTACGTGATCGAGGACCAGCTCCTCGTGCGCAACCGGCCGCACGGCGGCACCAGCGCGTTCGAGGTGATCGTGCCCTTCCGTACCGATGAGGGACGTCTCTTCCTGGTGAACCGGGGCTGGGTCCCTCCGGGCGAGGGGGCGGTCCCCGATGCGATCCCGGCGGCGCCCGACGGCGAGGTCGAGGTGATCGCCCGTCTGCGGCCGAGCGAGTACCGGCCCGACCGCGGCGCCCCCGAGGGTCAGGTGCCCACGATCAACCTGCCGCTCGTCTCCGAGCTCGTCGGGGCCGACCTCATCACCGGGGCCTACGGGCAGCTGATCGGCGAGGAGCCCGCCGGCGGGCAGCTCGGGACCTTCACGCCGCCCACCGAGGACCCCGGTCCGCACCTGTCGTACGCGATCCAGTGGATCCTGTTCGCCGTGATGGGCTTCGTCTTCATCGGCTACATGATCCGCACCGAGATCGTCCACCGTCGCGACGAGCGCGAGGGCCGTGCGCCGAAGGAGCGCCCGCGCCGCCGCGACCGTGACGCGGACACCGAGGACCAGCTGCTCGACGCCGCCGACGCCCGCTGAGCAGCGGGCGGGGTCCGGTCCGCTTCCCCTCCGGAGACCCGCCCCGCACCGACACGGCGGTCGGAGGGACGCGACCACGGGACTCGCCGGGCGGGATCGTCCTCGCGCTCCCCGGCGCCCTCCGCGCAGAGGGACCGATCCCGGCGGAACCGCTTCCTCGTGTCGCTGCCGATCGGCCCGATCGCGACCTTCCCCATGGTGGTCCGGTCACCGTCCGAGGAGGCCGGACGCCCGCCGGCTCAGGCGAGCTCGATGAGCTCCTGGTACTCCTGGTTCCAGATGTCCTCGACGCCGTCGGGCAGGATGAGCACCCGCTCGGGGTTCAGCGACGCCACGGCGCCCGGATCGTGCGAGACGAGCACCACCGCGCCCTCGTAATGCGCGAGCGCGCCCAGGATCTCCTCGCGCGAGGCGGGGTCGAGGTTGTTGGTCGGCTCGTCCAGCAGCAGCAGGTTCGCCGACGAGACGACGAGGGTCGCCAGCGACAGCCGGGTCTTCTCGCCGCCGGAGAGGACGCCCGCGGGCTTGAGCACGTCGTCGCCTGTGAAGAGGAAGGACCCCAGCACCTTGCGCGCCTCGGTCTCGGTGATGTCGGGCGCGGCGGACATCATGTTCTGCAGCACCGAGCGGTCGACGTCGAGGTTCTCGTGCTCCTGCGCGTAGTAGCCGACCTTCAGCCCGTGCCCCGGCTCGAGCTGCCCCGTGTCGGGACGGTCCACACCGGCGAGGATGCGCAGCAGCGTGGTCTTGCCCGCGCCGTTGAGGCCGAGCACGACCACCTTGGAGCCGCGGTCGATGGCCAGGTCGACATCGGTGAAGATCTCCAGCGACCCGTACGACTTCGACAGCCCGGAGGCCATCATCGGCGTCTTGCCGCAGGCCGCCGGCTTCGGGAAGCGGAGCTTGGCGACCCGCTCGACCTGGCGCACCTCCTCCAGCCCGCTCAGCAGCTTCTCGGCGCGCGCCACCATCTGGTGGGCGGCGGCGGCCTTCGAGGCCTTCGCGCCGAACCGTGCGGCCTGGAGCTGGAGCTGGGTCGCCTTCTTCTCGGCGTTGGCGCGCTCCTTCTTGCGCCGCTCCTCGTCGGCCACCCGCTGGCGCAGGTAGTTGCGCCAGTTCATGTTGTAGACGTCGATGACCTGACGGTTCGCGTCGAGGTAGAACACCCGGTTGACCGTCTCGCCCACCAGCTCCACGTCGTGGCTGATGACGATGAGGCCGCCCCGGTATCCCTTCAGGAACTCGCGCAGCCACACCACGCTGTCGGCGTCGAGGTGGTTGGTCGGCTCGTCGAGGATCATCGTGCCGGCGTCGGAGAAGAGGATGCGCGCGAGCTCGATGCGCCGGCGCTGACCTCCGGAGAGGGTCTTCAGGGGCTGATCGAGGATGCGGTCGGGCAGCGACAGGTTGTGCGCGATGGAGGCGGCCTCGGCCTCAGCCGCATAGCCCCCGAGGGCCTCGAAACGCTCCGTGGCGTTGCTGAAGCGGCGCATCGCCCGCTCGGCGACGGCCGGGTCAGCGGCGCCCATCAGCTCGGTGGCCTCGCGGATGGCGAGGGTGAGGGAGCCGAGCCCGCGGGCGTCGAGGATGCGGGTGCGCGCCAGCATCTCCGGGTCGCCCGTGCGCGGGTCCTGCGGCAGGTAGCCGAGCTCTCCCGAGCGGGTGACGGACCCCTCCGAGGGGAGCACGTCGCCCGCGAGAACCTTGGTGAGGGTGGTCTTGCCCGCGCCGTTCCGGCCGACCAGCCCGATCTTGTCGCCGTCGGCGACACGGAAGGAGACGTCGGACATGAGCACGCGGGCGCCCACGCGGATCTCGAGGTCGTGCACGGCGAGCACAGCGAGGCTCTCTTTCGTCAGGGGAAGTGTGCGGCGAATGGCCAGCCGCCCAGTATATCCGCCGCCCCTGCACCCGCTCGCCCGACGCGAAGTGCATCGCATCCTCTTTCCATCAATCGTTTGTTTTGTAGAATGACGATCGCAGGCCTTCGTGAGGACGGCGATGGACAACCGGGACGACTCGCGCCGGGCCCGAGAGGAGTCTCCGATGTCACGCCGCTACCTCCTTTTCGTCGCGACGAAGCCCGTGGAAGGGCTGGAGGATGAATACGATCGCTGGTATGACGAGGAGCACCTCCACGACGTCGTAGGCCTTGAGGGCTTCCAGGCCGCACAGCGATGGGTCTTCGACCGCGCCCACCCGGCGGATGCCGAGCCACCGGAATGGCGCAATATCGCCCTCTACGAGGTCGAGGAGGCGGACTATGAACGCGCTGCCGCCGCGCTCATCGCATCCGGTGCCGAGCGCGCGGAGGCGCTGGAGGCGGGCCGCATCCCGCGAGTGCCGGTCAGTCCCGCCCTGCACGAGCACCGCGTAGCCTATTGGTTCGCACAGAACTCCGAGCGCGTCGAACGCCGGATCGAGCCTTGATCAGGGTGCGACGGCACGGATTCCTCGCGCGACTCCTAGACTCGGTACAGCCCGAACAGGATTGGAGAGGTGACGGATGGACGATCCCGCCGCTGTGAAGACCTCGGGGAACGGCTCCGCGGCGAAGCTCCTCACCGCTCAGAGACAAACCGGTCGAGGCAGTCGCCGAGGCGCCGACCGTGCCCAGCAGATTCTCACGACCGCCGAACGGCTCTTCCGCGACCGCGGGTTCGCGGAGACCTCCATGGATGACATCGCGCACGCGGTCGGCCTGCTCAAGGGCAGCGTCTACTACTACATCGACACCAAGGACGACCTGCTCTTCGCCATCGCGAGCGGCGTCCACGACGTGGTGGACGAGAAGACCCAGGAGGCGCTCGGCCGCAGCGATTTGACTCCTCTGCAGCGAGTGCTCCACTTCGTCCGCACGCAGGTGGAGTATAACGCCGACAACGTCTCGAGCATCACGGTCTATCACCACGAGTGGCGGCGCCTCCAGGGAGAGCAGCTCGCCGATATCAAGCGCCGGCGGCACGATCACGCGCTCGCGCTCCATGGGGCGCTCGAAAAGGCGCAGGACGCGGGCGAGCTGGCCCCCGGGCTCGACCTCGATCTGGTGCTCAACCACATCTTCGCGGTGATCATCTGGCCGTACACCTGGTTCCACGAGGGCGGGCCGGTGACCCCGCAGGCGCTCGGGGCCTCGTGCAGCCAGTTCGTCTACCGGGCGATCGCGGCGGGGCGCGACTGAGTCATTCCATCGCGGAGATCATCTCCGCGATGAGAGCTGCGGTGCCCTCTGGATCATCGACCATGAGATGGTGTCCGCGGTCGGCGACGACGCGCTGCTCGACCGGACGCCCGAGCAGCCGAGCGAACTCCTCCGTCATCGCCGGATCGGTGACGTCGCTCTCCAGGGCGATGATGATGCCCACGGGGCAGCGGATGGCCGGGATCGCGCGGTTCACGATCTCCGCGTCCTCCATGCGGAAGACCCGCGGATCGAACTTCCACCTCCAGCCGCCGTCGACGCGCCGGATGGACGCGGCCCCCAGTCGCGCGCGTGTCGGCTCGGGTGTCGCGGGGGACGGCGGGACGAGGCGGAATCGCGCGATCGCCTGCTCCGGCGTCGCATAGAGTCGCGGTGAGTCGAAGGAGGGCCGGGGCACCGGTTCTCGGCTGTGCGTCGGCAGGACGGAGTCGATGAGGACGAGCGAGCGGACCGATTCGGGCCACTGCGCGGCCAGCACCACACCGGCACGTCCGCCCATGCTGTGCGCGACAACGGTCGCGGATCCGCCCGCCAGCTGCCCGATGATGGCGTGCGCCTCCTCCGCCCAGGCCAGGATGCGGTACTCCTCACGGTGTCCGCTGTCGCCATGACCGCTCAGGTCGAAGGCGATCACGGGGCGGGGGCTCAGGATCTCCGCCACGTCGAGCCACCACCCGACGTGCGCACCGCCGCCGTGGATGAGGACGATGGGGACCCCCTCGCCCGGCCACGAACACCATCGGATCGGAATGCCGTCGACCTCGAGCGCCCCGCGCCGCGCCACCGGGGACAGTGCGATCAGCTCGCCGGGCGCGTCCGTCGTCACAAGAGGCTCCGTCCTGCCCCGGCGATCGCGGGCGCTTCCGCGAAGGGGATGATGTCGTGGAGGGCGTAGAAGCCGATGCGGTCGAGCCGTCCCTCGAAACGCGTACGGGCGCGCCGCACAGCGGTGTCCCAATCCGGGGCGACGATAGCGAAGGCATCGAGCACGTCGTCGCCCACCGCCGCCGCCATCGCCGCGACGTCGCCCGCGCGCACGAGCGGTTTGAGGGTCTCACCGAGCGACCCCCACCCGTGCAGCTCGAGGATCGGACGATAGGAGGTCGTCGAGGCGTAGAAGGCGATCTGGGCGCGAACGGCCCGGTCCATGGCGGGATCGTCCCCGATCACGGCGAACAGGCTCGAGACGAGCGTGACCTCCGACCGCGGCCGATCCGCGCGAGCGAGCCCGCGTTCGAGTGCGGGAAGCGTGACGGCGTCGAGGTAGTCGGCCGAGTTGAACGAGTGCACGTGTACGCCGTCGGCAAGCTCGCCCGCGAGGCGGAACATGTACTCGCCCACGGCAGCCACGTACACCGGGACGCGCGGGTGCGCGATCGGGCCAGGACTGTGCAAGGGCGTGAGCAGGTCGAGGTCGTAGAACTCGCCGTGGAAGTCGAGTCGATGCTCGCCCTGGAAGGCCCCCCAGATGTGGCGGAGCACGAGGATGAGCTCACGCATCCGTGCGCCGGGACGGTCGACGGGAGTCGAGTAACGGCGGGCATTGTGCGCGGGCACCTGACTGCCCAGACCCAGTATGAAGCGGCCCGCGCTGACCCGCTGCAGATCCCAGGCCATGAGCGCCGTGACCATCGGGCTGCGAGTGAACGCGGTCGCGACACCGGTCCCGATGAGCAGTTCGCTGGTGCCGAGGGCCGCGGCCAGCGCGGGAAGGAACGGATCGTGCGGGGTCTCGTTCGTCCACAGACCGGAGAACCCGAGCTCTTCCAGTTCCGCGGCGGCCTCGACTGCCGTCCCCGGATCGAGCGGAAACATCGCATCCAGCAGCATCGTCTCTCCCGCCTTCGCCTTACTGCGCTAGTATTCCACCAAATGATCGTTTGATGCAACGAGGACGCCATGCTTGCCGAACAGGACGCGGGAACCGCGACGGACATCGACGTGCCCGAAGGATGGCTCGCGATCGATGCGGCCTACGGGGGCTACGTCGTGACCCTGGCCGCTCATGCAGCAGCCGCGACGGCTCCGGCACACACTGCGTGGGCGATCGATGTGCAGTTCACCGGCGTGATCCGTCCCGGCCCCGCGCGCGTCCTCACGCGGACGCTGCACGCAGGCCGCGCGACATCGACGATCCAGGTCCGCATCGAGCAGGACGGCGGGCAGCGCGTGATCGCGGTCGCGAAGCTCGCCGCCGGCGCGTCGCCGCCCCTATGGCGACAGCGCTTCGACCCCTCCGAGTTGCCGCCGCCGGAGGCGAGCGGCTGGCGGCCAACTCCCTACGGCCGGCTGGCCTGGGAGGACCGCGTCGAGGTGCGGCGCATCGACGCGCGTCTGCACCCGGATGCGCCCACCCGTGCGTGGGTACGCCTTGTGGCAGGCACCGGCGCGTCTGCCCTGCCCGCGTTCGAGGCCGCGCCCCTGCTTCTCGATCCGCTGCCGTCCGGCCTGTTCGGGCTGCCCACGCCACCGGTTAACGTGCCGACGATCGAGTTCGCGCTGCACGTCCTGCCGGTGGAGGTCGAGACCGGGGCATGGCATCTCGTATCGCAGCGACTCATCGGAGGAACGGCCGACACTCTGATCGAGGAGTCCGCGCTGTGGGACCGATCGGGAGAGATGGTCGCCGTGGCGAGGCAGGTCAGGCGGGTGATGCACGGATGACGGAACGCAGCTTCGCCGAGGACATCGTCGTCGGTGTGCCCGTCGATCTGGGCTGGGCGACCCTGACCGAGACCGAGATCATCGCCTTCGCGCGCGACTGGGATCCCCAGGATCTCCACGTGGATCCCGCCTCGTCCGCCGCGGGACGGTACGAGGGCGTCATCGCGAGCGGCGTGCAGACCATCGGCGTCTTCATGCGCCTCGCTGCCCGCCAGGTGTACGGCGGCTGGGCGCTGGTCGCCGGACGCGCGATCCGCAACGCAGTCTTCCATCGCCCCGTCCGTGCGGACGTTCGCATGACGGGAACGCTCGTCGTGGAGTCGGTCACCGCCTATTCCCCCGAACGCGCGAACGTCGCCCACAGGGGCGCGCTGCGCGACCACAGCGGAACGCTGCTCACCATCGACCTCGAGGCCGTCGTGCTGCGGCGCCTGTCGGCAGAGGAGAGACCATGACCGAACAAGCGGCGCGCACGGCACTCGTCACGGGGGGCACTGGTGGTGTGGGATCTCACGTGTGCCGGCTGCTCGCGCGGGAGGGCGTGGACCTTACTTTCGCCTATCGTCGCAACACCTCAGCCCGCGACTTCCTCCTGAGCGAGCTCGCCGAGGCATCGGGGCGCGTCACCGCCGTCCGCGCGGACCTCCGGGAGCCCGCAGAGGTGCAGGCTCTCGTCGAAGCGGCCTGCGTCGACGGCCGCCTCGACGTCCTCATCCACGCCGGAGGCCCCGTCGTGCCGCAGCGGTACGTCAGCACGATCACACGCGCCGAGTTCGCACGTCACGTCGAAGAGGAGGTCGTGGCGTTCTTCGGCCTCGTCGAGGCGGCGCTGCCCGCGCTGCGCGCCGCAGGCGGCGCGCTCGTCGCGATCACGACCGTCGCGGGGCGCCGGTTCCCCGTCAAGGACGCGCTGTCGTCGGCTCCGAAGGCGGGGATCGAGGCCCTCGTCCGCGCGGTCGCGAAGGAAGAAGGCCGGTTCGGCATCCGGGCCAATGCGGTCGGCCCCGGAATCATGGCCGACGGGATGGCGGCGACACTGCACGAGGTCGGCGACTTCGACGCCGAGACGCAGGCGCAGGTGCTGCGCACGATCCCGCTGCGCCGTTTCGGAGCGACCCGCGACGTCGCCGAGGTCGCGGCGTTCCTCGCCTCCGACCGTGCACGGTACGTGACCGGCCAGGTGATCGACGTGGACGGCGGGTACAGCCTCTGAACGCTACATATCAGTCGACCGAACCGCCCGTGACGGAGAGCGTCCGACCCGAGAGGAAGGACGCCTCCGAAGAGGCCAGGAATGCTGTGACCGCTGGGATGGCGTCCGGCACGCCGAGCCGGACGCTCACGAGCGCTCCGCCTCGAGAAGCTCGCGCAGTCGCGACCGCTGGATCTTCGTTGCCGACATCGGCCAGTCCGTAATCGGCCTGATGAGCACCGGGACCTTGAACCGCGCCATCCGCTCGCGGCAGTACTCGATCATCGCGGCCTCGTCGAACGTCGCGCCCGGCAGCATCTCGACGAAGGCCGCGACCGCCTCGACGAGGCGGTCGTCCGAGACCCCGACCACCTGGCAGAGCTTCACGCCGGGATAGGTGCCGAGCACCTCCTCGACCTCCGGCGGCGCGACGTTCTCCCCGCCCACCTTGATCATATCGTTGAAGCGGCCGAGATAGTGCAGCACGCCGTCGGCGTCGATCCGGCCCAGATCCCCCGTGCGCACCCACCCATCGGGGTCGATCGCGGCCGCCGTCTTGACGGGGTCGCCGAGGTAACCGCTGAAGGTGTTCGGACCGCGATACTGGATCTCCCCCGGACCATCGGTCGCCGCAGCCGCCTGCGTCGAGGGGTCGAAGATCCGCACTTCCACATGGTCCACCGGGCGGCCGTTCGTCGCGATCCGGAACTCCTCGTCGTCCCCGACCGAATGCATCGTCACGGGGCCGCCCTCCGTGGAGCCGTAGAGCGAGATCTGCGCGGCATGCGGGATCGCCGCCTGCGAGGCGCGAAGGTCGTCCGGCGGCGCGACGTTGAGATAAGCGCGCACCGATCCGAGATCGGCGTCCGCGAAGCCGGGATGCGTCATGAGCGCCTTCATGATGGGCGGGTAGGTCGGATACAGCAGCGTCGCGCGCTCTTCGACGATCTGGCGCAGCCCAGCCCCCGCGTCGAAGTAGGTGTCGCTGATGAACGCCGCGCCGTTGTCGATCACCCAGCAGATCGGTCCGAAGACCGTGATGTGAAAAGGCGGGCACGGATCCCAGAAGCGATCCTCCTCGGTGATGCCCCACAGACTGCCGCACCGGCTCCAGTGCTCGAGCACACGCGGCTCGAGCAGTGCGCCACGCGGCCGGGAGGTGGTTCCCGACGTGTAGATGACCGCCGCGTACGGGGCGACGGGCTGTGCCAGGAGGGCCGCTGCGTCGAGGTCGAGGTCGCCCTCAGTCCCGGAGAGGAACTCGCGCTCCGAGAGGAACTCGCGCTCCGAGAGGAACTCGCGCTCCGAGAGGAGCCCGGTGTCGCCCGATCCGCCGAGGACCACGATCCGGCCCGCTCGATAGCCCTCCGCCGGATACTCGCGCTGCTGGATCTCACTCGCAGCGGTGAGAAGGGCGGGGAGGTCGACGTAGTCGCTCACGGCGTCGGTCGTGATGGTCAGGACGGGCCGCGAGTCGCCCAGCGCGTAGGCGAGCTCGTCCGGCTTGTAACGGTTGTTGAAGGGCACCACAGTGCCACCCGCCAGTGAAATGCCGAAGAGTGCGGCGAAGAACTCCAGCGAGTTGGGCAGAAGCGTTCCTACGAAGCTCCCCGTCGTCACCCCCTGGGCACGAAGGGCGAGGGCATACTTCGTGGATTCCTGCATCAGCTCCCGGTAGGTCCACCGGCGTCCTGCGACGACGAGTGCCTCCCTCTCCGGCCAGCGCTCGACGGCGTCGGCGAGGATCTGCGCATAGGAACGCGCCGGGGAGTCTACCCCGCGCACAGGGACGGGACGGTCGACGGGTGGGGTGGGCTGCACGGCGTGCCTCCAGGATTCTCGGTCTCGGACGACGACTGCAGGTCGACATTGACAGACGTAGCATCTGCGAGCAACAATAATCTACCGACTGGTTGCTTGACAAATTTCAGTCGAAGCCACGAAGGAGCACGAATATGCCCAGGGTCCACATCGATCACGTCTCCATGTGTGTGTGGGATCTCGAAACCGCCATCGCCGACTGGAAGGACATCCTCGAGGTGCTCTCGCCCGAGCATGCCCTGCGGCTGACCCGCGGGGGCGGTGAGGGGGACGGCGTGCCGATGATCTGGGCGACGTTCCAGAACCCGGACCCCGAGGGCGTCTCAATTCAGCTGTGGGCGCCGGCCGAGCCGGACACCTGGGTGCACAAGGTGCTGGCCAAGCGCGGGGAGTTCGTCCACCACATCGCCTTCCTCTCGGACGACTTCGGCCACACCGTGGAGCAGTGCCGTGCTGCAGGCCTCCCCGTCCTGCTCGACGAGAACAGCGGGCCCGATACGATGCCCTGGCTCGGCTGGAACTTCATCTCTCAGGAGAAGACCCACGGGCCGCTCATCGAGCTCGCCACCCGCTATCAGGCGCTGGGCGATGCGTGGTATCCGCATCCGGGCAACGCCGAGAACGCACATCTGCTCGCGGCGCTGAAGGCCGAGTACCCCGGCATGCCCCGGCCTGAAGCGGGCTGATCGGGGATCGGGGCCTCGGCCGACGCGAGCGGGCGACGCCGAGGCCCCGATCCTCGATCACTCCCGCCCGGCGGTCGGACGGCCGTCGTGCGGGACGACGCGCAGAGCGCCCCGCACGAACTCGGTGCACACCGACACCAGTTCGTCCGCCGGGAGCAGATCCTCGCGATACCACGTATATGGCCAGCAGATGACGGCGAGCACCGTCATCGTGACGGCACGGATATCGCCGCTCACCGTCAGCTGCCCATGCGCATCGGCCTCGGCTACCAGCTCGGTCAGCGCAGCATTGTAGCTGCGCCGCCGCTCCTTGACCTCCCGGTGACGCTCGCCCTCCAGTCGATGCCATTCGTGGTGGTATACGCCGACCCGGGTCACATGCTCGGCATTGTAGCGCACCTGCGCCTCCACGAAGTGCAGCAGCCGATCGACGGCGGAGACCCCTTCGAGGGCGAGCGCGGCATCCAACTGCCGACGTGCCACCTCGTGCACGTCGTCGACGATCTCGTAGAGCAGGTCCTCCTTGGAGGCGACGTAGTAGTAGAGGCTCCCTTTGAGCAGGCCGGTAGCACGGGCGATGTCGTCCATCGTCGTCTGGGCATACCCCTGTCGCTGGAAGAGCTTCTCGGCGATCTCCAGGATCTGGCGCGCACGACGCATCCCCTTCGGCGTCCGCCGGGGCTGCTTCGTAGAAGGTGCGAGACTCATCCCCTCAGCGCTCCTCGATCGGCTGCAGGATGCCGCCGAACTCGGCCACCAGTCGGGACCGGGCGACCTCGCCGGCGCTGGTCAAGGTCCCCTCGCCGACGGAGAGCTCGCGCGGCAGAATGACGAACGCATCGGCGGCCGACCACCCCCCGACCCGCGCGAGCTCGTCGACGACGACCTGCCGGGGCGCGGGCGACGCCGCGATCGAGCCCGTCGCACCGTAATCGATCCGCTCCTTCGCGGCCCAGAGGGCCGCCGCGTCGAAATCGACTTCGAAGAACACCAGTCGCCCGTCGGCGGTGGGCTCGATGACCGCTCGGCGGATGCACACATGCTCACGCAGTTCGGCCTCGAGAGCCGCGTCCGTCTCGGTGTCTCCAGCGAGCTGCGAACGCCACCTCCCGGAACGATCCACCTCCCCCTCCGTGAGCGCGTTCTCGCCGAGATCGGCCACCGGGTCGTCTTCCACGAGGACCATCCCCCCCGCGCGGGGCGACCCCCACACATGTCGAACCGGGATGCCCAAGGTCTCCAGGAACCTGCGTGTGTCCTGACCGAGGCGCTCATCGCCCAGCACGACGGCATGGCGCACGCGGGAGAGGCCGTGGCGCCGCGCGACCGGTGCGAGCGCGAGCCACCGGCGCGGCGAGGCCGATCCCGCGCCGCCCCCGCGATACCCCCACTCGATGAGCGCCTGCCGGAGGCGACCCGTCTGGTGCTGGGCGACCCGCGCATCGTGCTGCAGGAGCTCGTAGGCGCGGCGAGGCCCGGCCACCACGGTCGGCAGCACCTCGCGGAGATCCTCGGCGACCGTCGCGGGAGTCTCCGGGAAGTGGATGGTCGCGCCGCCGACGATAGCGGCGCCGAGGTCGATGCTGCGGGTGACCGCGTCGGCGAGCGGAGCGAGGGAGAACACCCGGTCGCCCGGCCCGAGACCGAGCACGTCGAGCGCGCGACGGACCGCCTGCTCCATGCGGGCGGCCGGGATCTCGACGACCTCGTCCCCGACGATCTCCGCGGTGCTCACCACTCGCTGCCTGGCCGCTCCTGCCGCACCGGCGCCCGCCGCGACGACGTCTGCGAACGGCACGATGGGCGCGGTGTACCCGCCGAGACCCGTGGGGTCCATGACGACGATCGCCTCGAGGGCGACCGCGCCGTCGATGACGACGTCGACGTGCTCCTGGTCGCCGCAGATCGCAACGCGGACATCGCGCGCGCCCAGCCAGGCGGCCACCGCATCGGGCCGCGCGCGATGCGGCACGGGCATGAGCACGGCGCCGAGCCGCTGGATCGCGAGATAGACGACGACCCACTCCGCGCGGTTCTCGGAGAGGACCGCCACCGTCGCGCCCTGTTCGACGCCACGCTCCTGGAGTCCCGCGGCGAGCTGCGCGGATTGCCGGTCGAGTTGCTCCCACGTGGTCTCCACCCACACGCCCCGGCGTTTCGCGCGTACCGCCACCGCGCGGGGCGTCGCCGCCGCGTGCCCCTCGGCCGCCTGGGCGATCATCGACACCGTCCCGCTCATCTGCGCAATCATCGCTGCCCTCCTGCATTCCGATCGACCGGCTGCTCCTCACCGAGGTAGGCCGAGATCACCGCGGGATCGCGCTTGACCTCGGTGGGGGAGCCGTCCGCGATCTTGCGACCGAACTCAAGGACGACGACGTTCTCGGCGAGGTCCATGACGACCCCCATGTCATGCTCCACGAGCAGGACAGTCGTGTTCGTGACGTCGCGGATGGCGAGGATGTAGGCCGACAGCTCCTCCTTCTCGTCGATCGTCATACCGGCCATCGGCTCGTCGAGCAGCAGCAGCCGCGATTCCTGCACGACGGCGCGCGCGAGCTCGACCCGCTTCTTCGCGCCATACGGGAGATCGTCGACCGATGCGTGGCGCAGCTGCACGAGATCGAACAGCTCGATGGTCTCCTCAACCAGCGCCCGATCGGCGATGTCCGCCCGGGCGGCGGCAGGCAGGCCGAGGATCGCCGAGACGATCGTCGTCCGGTTGTGCCGGTACCGGGCAGTCATCAGATTGTCAAGGACTGAGAGGCCTCCGAAGAGGGCCGGGGTCTGAAAGGTGCGCGCGATCCCGAGCCGGGCTCGCCGGTACTGCTTGAGCCCGGTGATGTCCTCGCCGGCGAAGCGGATCGTGCCGCTCGTGGGCCGGTAGAGGCCGGAGATGCAGTTGAACATGCTGGTCTTGCCGGCGCCGTTCGGGCCGATCAGCGCCGAGATGCTGCCTTCGGGCACGGTGAAGCTCACGTCCGCGAGGGCGTTGACCCCGCCGAAGCGCAGGCTCACCCCCTCGACCGAGACGATCGGGTGCGCGCTCATGCCAGCCACCTCTTCCGCCGGCGGAGCCGCTTGGCCATGGCGAACGATCGCGCCGACTCCCCCCCTTCGCCGCCGAGGTACAGCTCTTGCACCTGCGGGTCGTCCCTGAGCTCCTGCGCCGTGCCCTCGTGCACGATCCGGCCGTTCTCGATCACGTACGCGTAGTCGCAGAAGTCCAGTGCCAGCCGAGCGTTCTGCTCCACGACGAGCATGGATACGTCGGCGTCGCGACGGATCTGCGCAAGACTCTCGAAGATCGCCCGCGTAACGAGGGGCGCCAGGCCCAGCGACACCTCGTCGAGCAGGATGACCGCGGGGTCGGCCATGAGGGCTCGGCCGATGGCGAGCATCTGCTGCTCGCCGCCGCTGAGGAGCCCGCCGGCCGAGCGGCGCCGCTCCCCGAGCACGGGGAACATCTCGTAGATCCGCTCGCGTGTTTCGTCCTCCCCGGAGGCCACCCGGGCGACAGCGCCGGTGGTGAGGTTCTCATCGATCGACAACCCCGCGAAGATGAGCCGTCCTTCCGGGACATGCGCGACACGACGTTTGACCACCTGGTGGGATCCGAGTCCGGAGACGACCTCGCCGTCCACACGGATCTCGCCCGCCGTGATGGCACCGCCCAGGGAAGGGAGAAGCCCCATCGTCGCGCGGATCGTCGTGGTCTTACCTGCGCCATTGGGTCCGAGCAGCGCGACCGCCGATCTGCGCGGCACCCGGAGCGAGACGCCTCGCAGCGCCGGCACGCCTCGGTAGGCGGCCTCAACCCCGTGCAGGGACAGGGCCTCGTCGAGGGCCGCGCCGGACCCGGTCATCGTGCGGTGCTCCGATACGGCCACTTGGAGAACACCCCTTTCACGGTCTGCCAGAGGGCATCGAGCCCGCCGGGCTGGAATCTCAGGATGAGCAGGATGACGATGCCGAGGATTACGAGGATCATCTGCCCCTGATAGGACGTGAGCATCCGGCCGATGAGGGGCGTGTCGGAAGGCACCTCCTTCGCGATCGTCTGCAGCACCTGCGGCAACAGCGACCACAGCAGGGCGCCGAAGATCGGGCCGGCGAGCGAGCCGAGCCCGCCGATCAGGATCATCGCGAAGTATCCGATCACGAAGTTCAGCCCGAAGCTGCTCTCGCCGATGTTCCCGAGGTAGTACGCGTACAGGGCGCCGATCACCGACACGAGAAAGGACGACAGCGCGAAGGAGGTGAGCCGCACCCGGCTGACCTTGATCCCCATGGACGCCGCGGCGATCTCGTGATCGCGGACGGCCACGAACGCGCGACCGTGACGACTGCGCAGCAGGTTGCGAACGCCGAGGGTGAGCAGGACGACGGCGACGAGCAAGAGCCAGTACCACTTCTCGTCCGTGTCGAAGGCGAAGCCTCCGACCGATGGTGGTGCGAAGGGGATGCCCGCCGGGCTGAAGTTCTGGATCTGGTACTGCGTGAACAGGAAGATCACGACGAAGTGCAGGGCCAGGGTCGCCAACATGAGATAGAGTCCCTGCAGTCGCAGGCTCGGCAGCCCCACGAGCAGACCGACGACCAGGCCGACGCCTCCGGCGAGCACCAGGACGAGCGGGAACGGCAGTCCGAGTTGCGTGCCGAACAGACCCGCACTGAACGCCCCGACCGCGAAGAACGCCGCGTGCCCGAGGGAGATCAGGCCCGTATACCCGACGAGGAGGTTGAGCGCGATCGCTCCCAGGATGGCTATCAGGGCGAGGTTGACCTGGGGCAGGCCGATACCGAGCAGAGCAATCTCAGACAGCGGCGCTCCGAACAGCCGGCGCTGCTGGAGCACGGATGGCACTCCGATCAGCACGATGGCGCCGATGACGATCCAGACCAGCGACGCCGGCCGCCGGAGGAGGCGGCGCTCCTGACGATAGCTCGTGTCCATCCGCGTCGCGGAGAAGAACCGCTTCATACCCGCACCACGCTCCTCGTGCCGAAGATGCCCTGGGGCCGCAGCAGCAGCACGACGAGCAGGATTCCGAAAGTGATCGCCGTCGAGGCGGAGCCGCCCAGGTAACCGGTCGATAGCTGCCCTATCACGCCGATAATGAGACCTCCCACGACCGCGCCGGGGATCGACTTCATCCCTCCGAGCACGGCGGCCGGGAACGCGATGAGCCCGATCTCGGAGATATGGCCCGAGACGTTCTGCAGGTTCGCCAGAAGCAGACCGCCGACGGCGGCGGTCACCGTGCCGATGACGAGGGCGAGGGTGAAGACGCGATTCGCGTTGATGCCGACAACGGATGCCGCCGGTGCGTTCTCGGCGACCGCTCTCATGTGCAGGCCCGCGTCGGTGAAGCGGAAGAAGAGGCCGAAGGCGGCGATCGCGATGCCGGCGACGGCCATGATGACGAGGTCGACGAGAGCGAGCTTGACACCGAACACGTCCAGCGGGACGCTCGGGATCGTCGAGGGATAGGTCAGCGAGTCGGAGCCCCAGACGAGCACGACGAGCCCGCGCAGCACGAGCGAGAGCGCGATCGTCGCCATCACCATGATAAGCAGGGGGCTGCCGATCAGCGGTTTGAAGATGAGTCGCTGCAGGATGATGCCAAGGACCACAGCGAGCACAAGCACGATCGGGACGGCGCCCCAGAACGGCCAGCCGGTGAGGACGAGGACCCCGTAGCCGAGATAAGCGCCGACCATGACGAGGTCTCCCTGCGCGAAGCTGAAGACATCCGTCGATTTGTAGATGAGGACGAACCCGAGTGCGACGACGCCGTAGATCGAACCGATGGCGAGTCCGCTCACGATGAGTTGAATGAATCCGGTCACAGATCACTTCCCTTGTTGCGTCCCGCTGAGGAGTGCGCCGGTGCCCCGTCCTGCGACAGGGCACCGGCAGGCACGGTCAGTCGGCGAGCGTGAAATCGCCGAACGAGCCGATGGCTTCGAACGCCCCGGTGTCGTAGTTCCAGCGCAGGGGTCGCAGCTCCTGCACACCGACCCGGTCGTCCGCGGAGAAGGAGACGTTGGGCGTGACGTTCCCCGTGCTGAAGCTCGACATCCCGATGAGCGCGTCGCGGATACTGTCGCGCGTAGGATTGTCGCCGGCGAGCCGGATCGCCTCGGCGATCACCAGACCTCCCGCGTAGCCGGCGATGAAGTCGGGGTTGTTGACCTCGTCACCGTAGCCGGCCGCCTCGGCCGCATCGACCATCGCAGCCGTGCCCTTTTCCTCGATCGGCACGGGGCTCGCCCACTGGACGTACTCGTAGAGATTGCCAAACTCGGGCGTCGCACCGGTGAAAGCCGAAGGACCGCCCGACGGGGCGATGCCGATCAGCGGATAATGCGTGCCGAACTTCTCCTGCGCACGGGCGAGGAGGTTGACCGCACTCGACGTGCCGT
>JBEBWQ010000003.1:0-32170 GCA_040392075.1 Microbacterium sp. | reverse complement strand
CCTCCGTCTCCGCCGAGATACCTGAGTTGCATCCGAACGCAGGAGCAGCGTTGCGGCTTCCCTCCTGTTGCGGATGCGCCATCGCCTGAGGGTCACGTCGGTCTCCGCCGCGATGGCGCGTTCGATGGCCCGTGAGGTCGTGCGCACAGATTCGGTGAGCTCTTCGAGCCCGGCGCGCGACCCTCTGTCGTTCGGACGGCGACTCGTGCGACAGCGCTCCGGCCGATGGTGTGAACGGGCTGTTCCCGACCGAACTGATCCGGCGCCCCGGGGCCCGGGCGCACGATCGTGCTTCGAAGGCGTCCCGCTCGGTGAGCAGACGCACGGCGGGGAGGAGTGGCCTGGCCGCCGACGCTGCGGTTCAGTGCCCGGTGCGCGGGGGTGCCGCCGAGATGGTCAGCGCGGGCTTGCGGTGATGGACTGAGAAGTACTGCAGCCCCGCGGCGCCGGCCGCGATGCGCCGCCGGGAGCGGCGGGGGAGCCAGACCAGCGCACCGGCTGCCAGCGCGATCTCCCCGGTCTCGGTCTCGAGGGTGCCGGTGCCGGCGAGGATGTGGAGCAGCACGTCGAGGTCGGGGCCGTCGTGGGCTGCGATCTCGTCTCCGGGCGGCAGGGCGATGATGTTGGCGTCGAGGTCGCGCGCGGCGGGGCTCAGCTGCCACACCGAGCCGCTCCGGCCGGCGGGGAGTTCCGCCAGGAGCGCCGAGGCGTCTGCGACGAGTCGGGGCAGCGGGGTGCGGGTCGTGCGCACGATCCGCACCTGCCAGGCTCCGGCGGTGGTCTCTCCCCGCGATTCCCAGCGGAAGGAGCCGGGCAGTTCGCGGTCGAGCTCCTCGCGCAGGTGCCGGGGCTCATGGTCGTTGGTCAGCAGCAGGGCCTCGCCGGGGCCGAGCTCGTCGTAGGCGGCGAGGATCAGGGGATGCCGTTTTGCCTGGGGCACTTCGCGCACGTCGATCTGACGGTCATCTGTCATGTCGCCCTCCTCTTATTTATTCCAATGATATCTGGATAAAATAGGGCCATGCGAGAAGACCTGGATCGAGGTGACGCGCGCCGGCAGCAGGTGCTGCAGCTGCTGCAGGGTTCCGAGCGCCCCGTGACGGTCGCGGTCTTGGCCCACCGGCTGGGGGTGCACCCGAACACGGTCCGCTTCCACCTGAGCGCCCTGGAGGGCGAGGAGCGGGTCGAGCGCATCCCCTCGGCGGCAACGGGTCGCGGCCGGCCTCCGGCGCAGTACCGGGCGGTGCGGGAGGCGGATCACGGGGATCGTCGCTACGAGCTGCTGGCGAGCGTCCTGATCGAGAGCCTCGGCGCGGGAGCGCACGCGCGCGAGGCGGCGACGCAGGCGGGCAGGGCGTGGGGCCGCCGTCATGAGCAGCACGCGGCGGATGAGGGCGCTCGCCCGATCGAGCACCTCGTCGCGTACCTGGGCGAGGCAGGGTTCGCCCCGCAGCGCACCGAGGCGCAGGTCGTCGAACTGCACAACTGCCCGTTCCGTGAGGTCTTCGAAGCGCAGGGCGATCTCGTCTGCGCCGTCCATGCCGGACTGATGCAGGGAGTCCTCGCCGGCCGGCGCGGCGGTGTGATCGGCGCGGAGCTCGAGCCGCTCGTGCGACCGGGCGTGTGCCGGGTGCGGATGCGGGCGACGGGAGCGGCGGCATGAGCGGCGGGACGGTGGCGGCCGCGGCCGGGCTGGTGTGGTTCGGGATGGTGATCGCGATCTCGTTCCTGGAGGCACCGCTGAAGTTCCGGGCTCCGGGCATCACCGTGCCCTTGGGCCTCGGCATCGGGCGGATCGTCTTCCGCGCCCTGAACATCGCCGAGACCGTCCTCGCCGTCATCGTCGCGGCGGCGCTCCTCCTCGCCGCGGTATGGACGGCCGCGGGCCTCTGGCTGCTGGGAGCGGTCCTGATCCTGGTCGTGCAGCTGGCGCTCGTCCGCCCCGCGCTGCGACGACGGTCCGACCGTGTGATCGCCGGCGAGAGCACCGGCGAGCGATCCCGGATGCACGGGGTCTATCCGGCCTTGGAGGCGATCAAGGCGATCGCGCTCCTGACCGGCGCACTCCTGCTCCTGGCAACTCCGTGACGTGAAAGCGAGTGGACGATGACTGACCGCGACGGCGCCGCTGTGAACCTCGCCACCCGGGCGGATGGGTTGCTCCTCGCAGCTCGTGCGGCGCCCGCGCATCGGGCGGCGGATACGGTCTACGGCTCCCGCGACACCGTGCTCAGACAGACGATGCTCGCGCTCCTCGCCGGCACCCACCTGGCCGAGCACGACAGCCCGCCCGAAGCCACGCTGCAGGTGCTCACCGGGCGGGTGCGCCTGACCGGGCAGGACAGGTCCTGGACCCTCGGCAGGGGCGATCTCATCGCCATCCCACCCGAACGGCACTCGGTGACCGCCATCGAGGACAGCGTGTTCCTCCTCACCGTCGTCCGCGCCGCTCCCGTCGCATCCGCGAGGGCGTCGTCATGACCGAAGACCCGGCACTGCCCGTCGCCGGGCGCAGGACGTTCCCCGGCCACCGGCTGCTCGCCAGGCTCGGCAAGCGCGTGCTGCGCCCCGGTGGCCTCGGCCTGACCCGGCAGCTGCCGGATCACGCCGGGATCGGCGGCGCCGAGGTCATTGAGCCGGCTCCCGGCCTGGGCCGCACGGCCACGGAGATCCTCGACCGGGCCCCGGTCCCCTACGCCGGCGTGGAGAAGGACCAGGACGCGGCCCGGCTCACCGCACGGGTCGTCGGATCCGCCGGGACGGCGGGGAGGCGGACGCCCCGCGCACCGGGCTTCCGGATGCCTCGCCGATGTCGTCATCGGCGAGGCCATGCTGACGATGCAATCGGAGTCCCGCCGGGTGGGGCCGTCCTGCCTCAGGCAGGGGTGCCGGATGCTGCTGACCGACCCGCGCCGGCGAGTTCCCTCTCGGGTGCGGGGGAGTCACGGGAGAACCGGACCATCTCATCGCGCTCGACGACCTTGATGCGCGGACGCCCGGCGCGTTCGCCGAGGGATCTCTCGTGCGAGTCGAGCCGCACCCACCCGCTGGTGCTGGTGTGCTCGATGCCCTTGCCCTCGAGGAAGGCGAGCACGGAGTCCGGGTCGGGGGAGTCCGCGGTCGGAAGGGCGGGCAGGTCGGCGAGGAGGCCCTCGATCGTCTCGGACGCGTCGGACTTCGTGTGGCCGATGAGTCCGACGGGACCGCGCTTGATCCAGCCGGTCACATAGGTCGCCGGCAGCGGTGCCCCGTGGGCGTCGAGCACCCGGCCGGCGTCGTTCGGGATGACGCCCTCGACGTGGTCGAACGGCACATCCGGCAGGGGCGAGGACAGGTAGCCGACCGCACGGTACACCGCCTGGACGGGCCAGTCCGTGACCGTGCCGGTGCCGCGGACGTTGCCGTCGCCGGTGAGCTCGGTGCGCTCGGTGCGCAGGCCCGTGACGCGGTCGGTGCCGAGCACGGCGACGGGGGCCTCGCAGAAGTGGATGTGGATGCGACGAGGCTTGGTGCCCGGCGGGTTGTCGATCCAGCCGAGGAGGGTGTTCACGACCTGCTTGGTCTGACGGCTCTTGCGGATCGCCAGTTCGCTCGCCTCATCGATCTCGAAGCCCTCGGGGTGGACGATGACATCGACATTCGGGGAGTGCGCCAGCTCGCGCAGCTCGAGCGGGGTGAACTTGATCTGCGCCGGGCCTCGACGGGCGAACACGTGCACATCGGTGACGCGATTCGCCTTCAGGCCCTCGTAGACGTTCGGAGGGATCTCGGTGACCAGCTGCTCGTCGGCGGTCTTGGCGAGCATCCGGGCCACGTCGAGAGCGACATTGCCCGCCCCGATGACAGCGATCTGCTCGGCGTCAAGAGCCCACTCGCGCGGCACCTCGGGGTGTCCGTCGTACCAGGAGACGAAGTCGGCGGCGCCGTGGCTGCCGGGCAGGTCGATCCCCGGGATGTCGAGGGCGCGGTCGTCCATCGCGCCGGTGGCGAAGATGACGGCGTCGTAGAAGGTGCGCAGCTCTTCGAGGGTGATGTCCGTGCCGTAGTCGACGTTGCCGATGAAGCGGATCCGCGGCTTGTCGAGGATCCTCAGCAGGGCGTTGATGATCTCCTTGATGCGGGGGTGGTCGGGGGCGACCCCGTAGCGGACCAGGCCGTAGGGGGCGGGGAGGCGTTCGATGACGTCGACGCTGGCGTTCTCGTAGCTGGTCGTCAGGATGTCGGCGGCGTAGATGCCGGCAGGCCCGGCTCCGATCACCGCAACGCGCAGGTCTCTCATACCCTTGTCTCTCCTCGGCACTTGCAGATGCTGACCGCCGCCGGCCCGCGCTCGGATGCACACGAGGTCACGAACCCGCCGGTCAAGTAGATTAGGTAATCCTAACATCGCTGTCTTCGAGCGAGCGTGCGTGTGTAGCCGGGTGCCGGGGCGTCCGTCACCGGTCCCCGGTTCCGCTTCCTCCGCGTTCGGACGAGGGGGTCCCCGCGGCGCCGCTCATCTCGTCGATGAGGTCCAGGCCGCGGCGGGCCCAGGCGATCTCCTGGTCGGCTCGCTCGAGGAAGCCTTCGTAGGTGAACTCCTTGAAGGCGACGATCGCCTCCGGGGAGTGCCCGGCGTCGGAGACGAGCCGGCGGGCGAGGATCGGGTGCGTGCGGTCGCGGATGGCGTCGAGCTGACCCTGCCACTGCGCGCGCCGTTGCGTGTAGTGGTCGATGTGATCGTGCAGCCGGGCGCGGGCGGCCTCCGGATCGGCCCATTCGAAGTAGGCCGCGCGCAGATGAGCCGGGTCGCGCTCGGACGGGTACTCGACCGGTTCCTCCATCCAGGCGATGAGGTCCGAGACGCCCGCTTCCGTGATCGAGTACTGCGTCTTCGTCGAGTTCGGGCCCCAGGAGACCGCCTCGGCCTCGACGAGGCCGGCGGCGGCCATGCGCTTGAGCTCGGGATAGATCTGCGAGTCGGGCGCGTGCCAGACGTGGCCGACCGACACATGGAAGGCCTTCGCGAGGTCGTATCCGGTCATGGGCTGCGCGGTGAGCAGCGCGAGCAGCGCGTACCGCAGGCTCACCGTCGCCGTCCCCGATCGCTTGCTTCCCGCATGGGTCCAGAGTATCTTCGTCCTAATATCTATCATGATAGGTATTTGCGGATAGATATCTGGCGAAGACGCCGGGGCGAGACGAAGGAGCGCGAGATGCAGGAGACGATGGCGGCGAAGATCCTCGACTTCCCGCGCAACGCCTGGTACGTGGCGGCATGGGACCATGAGGTGGGGCGCAAGAAGATCCTCGCCCGCACCGTGGGCGGCCGCCCTCTCGCGCTCTACCGCACCGAGGAGGGCCGGCCGGCGGCGCTGGCGGATGCCTGCTGGCACCGGCTCGCGCCCCTGTCGCAGGGCGTGCTGACCGGCCCGGAGGACATCCGCTGCCCGTATCACGGTCTCACCTACAACGCGAGCGGCCGGTGCACCTCGATGCCGGCGCAGGAGACCATCAACCCCAGCGCCCTGGTCCCGTCCTTCCCCGTGGTGGACCGCTACCGCTACGTGTGGGTGTGGATCGGCGATCCGATGCTGGCCGACCCCGACACGATCCCCGACATGCACCAGATGACCGATCCCGGCTGGACCGGGGACGGCCTGACCATCCACGCGCCGTGCAACTATCAGCTCATCCTCGACAACCTCATGGACCTGACCCATGAGGAGTTCGTGCACTCGAGCAGCATCGGTCAGAAGGAGCTCAGCGAGTCGGACTTCCTCACCAGTCACACCGAGACCACGGTGACCGTCGAGCGCTGGATCCGCGACATCGAGCCGCCGCCGTTCTGGCTCAAGAACATGCGCGACCGGTTCCCGGACTTCTCCGGACGGGTCGACCGCTGGCAGATCATCCGCTACGAAGCCCCCTCGACGATCTGCATCGACGTCGGCGTCGCCAAGGCCGGCACCGGCGCGCCGGAGGGAGACCGTTCGCAGGGCGTCAACGGGTACGTCATGAACACGATCACCCCCGAGACGGACCGCACCAGCCACTACTTCTGGTCGTTCCAGCGCAACTACCGTCTCGACAGCCAGCTCATCACGACCCAGCTCCGTGACGGCGTGCACGGCGTGTTCGGGGAGGACGAGGCGATGCTCGCCGCGCAGCAGGCGGCGATCGACGCCAACCCCGATTACGAGTTCTACAGCCTTAACATCGACGCCGGCGGCATGTGGGTGCGCCGCATCCTGGAACGGATGCTGGCCGCCGAGGGCCGCACCCGCATCCCGCAGCTGGTGGGCTGAGATGGCATCCGCGCACAAGGAGGTGTGGCAGGGCGGCACCGTCGCCGCCGCGCTGCAGCTCACGGACGAGATCCGCCGCGTCGAGATCCGGGTGGACCACCCCGTGCGCGTGGACCCGGGGGCGCACGTGGACCTCCGGCTGCAGATCGGCGGGAACGAGGAACGCCGCTCGTACTCGATCGTCGACGCCACCCCCGACGGGGCGCGGATCGCGGTGAGCGTCTACACCTCACCGGTCAGCCGAGGCGGCGCCGCCGTCATGAACGCCCTCGCGCCCGGTGACAGGGTGCGGCTCACCCAGCCGCTGAACGACTTCCCCCTCCGCCTCGGCGCCCGCCGTTACGTGCTGCTGGCCGGAGGCGTCGGCATCACCGCCATGATCGGGATGGCCGACCGGCTCCGATCCCTCGGCGCCGACTACCGGCTCGTCTACGCGGGACGCAGCAGGCCCCTGATGGCCTACCTCGACGACCTCACCCGCCGCCACGGCGACCGCCTCACCGTCCACGTCCGCGACGAAGGCACCACCCTGTCGGTCCCCGCGTTCGTCGGTGCCCTCGCTCCCGACACCGAGGCCTACGTCTGCGGCCCCATCCGGCTCATGGACGCCGTACGCCGCGCGTGGGTCGAGCGCGAGCTGCCCATCGCGAACCTCCGCATGGAGACCTTCGGCAACAGCGGCTGGTTCGATCCGCAGGAGTTCACCGTCCGCATCCCCGCTCTCGGTCTGGAGGCCCGCGTCGCTCCCCACCAGTCCATGCTCGAAGCGCTCGAAGCCGCCGGCGTCGACATGCTCTACGACTGCCGCAAAGGCGAATGCGGACTCTGCGAAGTCCGCGTCGCGAGCCTTCACGGCGACATCGACCACCGCGACGTCTTCTACAGCGAACGCCAGCACAACGCCCGGGAGAAGATGTGCTGCTGCGTCTCACGCGTCGTCGCTCCCGCCGGCACCGACGCCGTGGTCACCATCATCACCAGCTGACCCGTCCGGTCGCCGCCGGCCGGTGTGAGCGCACGCACCGACCGGGACCCGATCCTCCGGGCGCCTCGGCGCCGCTGGCGATCGCCGGGAAGACGAGTGTTTCACGGAGCGGAATGCCCCCCGGATGACCCGTATTCACCCGTCGAAATCATTCTATTCTCCGTATGACATTAATTATTTCGATTCGGGTCGATCCGCCTGCGCCCGGCTGCGACGCGCAGCCGGCTCGGAAGACTCGGGAACGGATCGCATACGGATGGATCTGCAACTCGCGGGCAAGCGGGCAATCGTCACCGGCGGAAGCTCCGGGATCGGCTGGGCCATCGCGCAGCAGCTTGCGAAGGAAGGCGTCGATGTCGCCGTCTGCAGCCGCAGCATCGACCGGGCGAGGGCGGCGATCCGCGACATGGGCCTGTCCGGGGCCGGGGGGCGCCTGCTCCCGGTGGAGGTGGAGCTCAAGGACGCGGCCTCGGTGAACGCGATGGTCGAGGAGGTCGTCGGGGAACTGGGCGGCGTCGACATCCTGGTGAACAGCGGCGCGGAGGTCTCCGGAAACGTGCCCGAGGACTTCGACCGCATCACCGACGAGTTCATCCTGAGCGGGTTCGAGGACAAGTTCATCGGCATCATGCGGATGTGCCGTGCGGTCATCCCGCACATGAGGGCCGCGGGCTGGGGCCGCATCATCAACCTCGCCGGCTCGAAGGCGCGCGTCTCCGGATCCATCGGCGCGGGCGCCCGCAACGCGGCCGTCACCCATCTGACCAAGACGCTCTCGAGGGAGTTCGGACGCGACGGCGTCACCGTCAACGGGATCGCCCCGTTCACCACGGTCACCAAGGGATACGAGCGGCGGGTGGCCAACATGGCCGCGCAGCGCGGGCTCTCCGTGGACGAGCACATGACGCAGGCCTCCGAGCGGACGGCGATCGGCCGTCTCGTCACCGCAGAGGAGATCGCCTACTTCGCGACGTTCCTCGCCTCCCCCCTCTCGGTCTCGCTCACCGGTGAGGTCCTCTCCCTCACCGGCGGTCTCGGCGATGCCGTCTACCTGTGAACGGAGAACGCCATGACGAATGATGTGAGCACGCGCACGAGACCCCTCGGCGACCTCCTCCTGCGGCCGCGCAGCGTGGCGATCGTCGGCGCCTCGAGCAACCCGAATGCGCTCGGCGGACGTCCCCTGGGGTTCTTGCAGGCCTACGGGTACGCGGGCAGCCTCTATGCGGTGAACCCGAACCACGCCGTGGTCCAGGGCGTCCCCGCCTACCCGTCGATCGGCGAGGTCCCCGAGACGGTCGATCTCGCACTGGTGGTCGTCCGCGCCGAGCTCGTCCCGGACACCCTCCGGCAGTGCGTCGAGGCGGGCGTGGGCGTGGCCATCGTCATCAGCTCCGGCTTCGGGGAGGGGACGGGGCTGGGCGCGGATCTGGCGGAGCGTGCGCGTGAGGCGGTCGCCGGCAGCGACATGCGGATCATGGGACCCAACTGCGAGGGGATCGCGGTGCTCTCCTCCGACGCCCCGGTGACCTTCAGCCCGGTCCTGGACATCCACCGCAGCGGCGGGCGGCTGAAGGAGGGCGGCATCTCGATCGTCGCGCAGTCCGGCGGGCTCGGGTTCGCGGTCTCGCAGTGGGGCACGGAGGTCGGCCTCGGCTACAACGCCATCGTCACGACCGGGAACGAGATGGACATCGACCAGCTCGAGATCGCCGCAGAGCTCGTCGACGACCCCCGCACCGAGGTGCTCGTCCTGCTGATGGAGGGGGTGGAGGACCTGGATCGGCTGGCCGAGATCGCACAGGCGTATCGCGCGGCGGGGAAGCCCCTCGTCGTCGCGAAGATGGGCGGCTCCGAGGCGGGGAGGCGCGGTGCGCTGGCGCACACGTGCCACGACACCGGCGAGGAGGCGGCGTACGCCGCGGTCTTCGAGGAAAACGGGATCGTCCGGGTCGAGAGCATGGAGGAGCTCATCGACGCCCTCCAGATGCTGACGAAGTCGACGGCGGCCGCCGGCAACCGCGTCGGCATCGCGACCACGTCGGGGGGAACCGGCGTGTGGCTCGCCGACGCCTGCGCCGCCCGGGGCCTGGACGTGCCGATCCTGTCCGAGGGCGTGCAGCGCGAGATGGCCGCGCTGATGCCGGCATACGGCTCGCCGGTGGGGCCCGTCGACCTCACCGCCCAGTTCCTGACGGGCGGCTCGTTCGTCCCGCCCGTGGAGATCCTCGGCCGATCCGGCGAGGTCGACATGGTCGTCCTGGCCACGTCGCTGGCCAGCTCGGGCCGGCTCGACGGCGATCGGGATAACCTGATCCGGCTGAGAGAGGAGTGCCCCGTGCCGATCGTCCTGCTCACCTACACGAAGCCGGCTCCGGGGACGATCGAGATCCTCAACGAGATCGGGATCCCCTGGTTCACGGACGCCGCACGGGCGGCCCGTGGCCTCGCGATGCTGCAGGGAAGGAACTGACCATGGCCGACACGCTCGTGCCGCTGCCCCAGCGGCTCAAGGACCCCACGCTCTTCAAGGACGCCGCGCTGATCGACGGCGAATGGATCCCGGCCCCGGGGGGCGAGGGCTTCGAGGTCGTCGATCCCGCCACCGGCGAGGTCATCTGCCGGCTCCCCGTCATGGGCGCCGCCGAGACGCGTGCGGCGATCGCCTCGGCCGAGGCCGCCCTGCCGGCGTGGCGCGCCCAGAGCGCCGTCGAACGCTCGCACATCCTGCGGAGATGGGCGGACCTCATCCGCGCCCATGCCGACGACGTCGCATCGATCCTCACGGCCGAGCAGGGCAAGCCCTGGGAGGAGGCGCGGGGCGAGGTCGTCTACGCCGCCGGGTATCTCGACTGGTTCGCCGAGGAGGGCCGCCGCACCTACGGCGACGTGATCCCGTCGAACACGCCGGACGCCCGGATCATCGTGCTCAGGCAGCCCGTCGGCGTCACCGCCGGGATCACGCCGTGGAACCTGCCCGCCGCGATGATCACGCGGAAGGTGGGTCCCTCGCTCGCCGCGGGCAACACGATCGTCGTCAAGCCGGCGGCGCTGACGCCCCTCACCGCGACGGTGATCGCCGAGCTGGGCCTGCGGGCGGGCCTTCCCGCGGGGGTGTTCAATCTCGTGACGACGAACGCCGCCTCTGCCGTGGGCGACGAGCTCACGAGCAATCCGGTCGTGCGCAAGCTCAGCTTCACGGGCTCCACCGCCGTGGGCCGTCACCTCCTTCAGCAGGCGGCGAGGAACGTCCAGAAGGTGTCGATGGAGCTCGGCGGCAACTCCCCGTTCATCGTCTTCGACGACGCGGACGTCGAGCTGGCGGTCGAGGGCGTGGTCTCGGCGAAGTTCCGGAACGCGGGACAGATCTGCACGGCGGCGAACCGCATCTTCGTGCAGCGCGGCGTCCGCGAGAGGTTCGCCGAGGCGCTGAGCGCCCGCGCGGCGCGCGTGCGCGTCGGCAACGGCTTCGCTCCGGGCACCGAGATGGGGCCGCTCATCGACCGGAGAGGCTTCGACAAGGTGGAGGCGCACGTGCAGGACATGCTCGACCGCGGTGCGACCCTCCTGACCGGCGGGCGCCCGCACGAGCTCGGCGGCACGTTCTACCAGCCGACGGTCATCACCGGCCTCGAACCGGGAATGCTGCCGTGGTCGGACGAGACCTTCGGGCCGGTGGCCTCGATCACGGTCTTCGACGAGGAGGACGAGGTCGTCGCCCAGGCGAACGACACCGAGTACGGCCTGGTCGCCTACCTCTACACCCACGACATCGGCCGGGTGTGGCGCGTCTCCGAAGCCCTGGAGACCGGGATGGTCGGAGTGAACACGGGGCGCGTCTCGAACGAGATGGCGCCGTTCGGCGGGGTGAAGGCCTCGGGGCTGGGGCGGGAGGGCTCCAAGTACGGCATCGACGACTGGATGGAGCTCAAGTACATCAACCTCGCGGGGCTGAGCCGATGAGCACCCCGTTCGGGGCGCCGGGCGGGGTGATCGAGGTCGAGCGGCACGAGGAGGTCGCCGTCGTCGCCTTCAACCGCCCCGACGTCCGCAACGCGATCGATGACGAACTGCGCGAGGCGCTTCCGCGAGTGATCGACGAGATCTCGGCCGACCGCGAGGTGAGGGCCGTCGTCCTCACCGGGCGGGGCACGGCTTTCTGCGGGGGCGGTGATGTCAGCGCCATGCGCGATCGCCTCGATGCCGGCCCGGAGCGGATCGCGATCGACGGCTGGCGACGGCAGAAGCGGACCGCTGCGTTCGTCAGCGCCATCCGGGAGCTGGACCGGGTGACGATCGCCGCGGTCAACGGACCCGCGATGGGGCTCGGGATGGACATCGCGCTGGCCTGCGACTTCATCGTCGCGGCCCCCGCCGCGCGGTTCGGGGCCGCGTTCATCGCGCGGGGGCTGATCCCCGACGGGGGCAGCATGTACTTCCTGCCCCGTCGGGTCGGGATGCAGCGGGCGAAGGACCTCCTGTTCTCGGGTCGCGCCGTCCCCGCCGATGAGGCGCTGGAGATGGGGCTCGTCGACCGGATCGCCCCGGAGGGCGAGCTCATCGAGGACGTGCTCCGGTTCGCGAGCCGCTACACGCGGGGCTCGGCGCCTGCGATCGCCCTCATGAAGGGGATCCTCGACGCATCCTTCGAGTCCGCGCCGGAGCGGATCGCGCAGCTGGGCGGAGAGGCGCAGGCGATCGCCTACACGACGGCCGAGCACCGCAGCGCGGTGGAGGGGTTCCTCCGCCGCTGATCATCCGCCGCGCACGCGACGGGCTCGCGGCGGAGCGGAGAGAGACAGGAGAAAGCATGCGCATCGGAATCGGTCTTCCCTTCGTCGATGGCGGGGGAAACGTCCACAGCGCGGTCACGCTCGGAGAGCGGGCGAGGATGGTCGAGGACCTCGGCTTCGACGCGGTCTGGATGGGGGATGCGGCGTTCCGGCGGATGTCGACATGGCCCGACCCGCTGCTGTGGCTGCTCAGCGCGGCCCGGGCGACGGAGCGCATCGAGGTCGGCACCGCGGTGTATCAGGTGCCCCTGCGCAATCCCGTCGTGGTCGCCCAGCGGATCCTCGCGTTCGAGGCGCTCGCGCCCGGGCGCCTTCTCTTCGGCGTCGGGCCGGGGTCGACCGAACGGGCGTTCGACGCGGTCGGCGCCTCCTTCGAGGGGCGCTGGAAGGACTTCCACGCCGACCTGCGGGTGATCCGCGACCTCTGCGACGGCGCGACCGTGGGAGCGGCGGATCTCGCCCCGCCCGCCGAGATCCGCGGGGGGCCGCGGTTCCTCCTGGGGGCGTGGTTCGGCGGGAGGAACCTGCGCCGCGCGGCTGAGGAGCACGACGGCTGGCTGTCCTCGGCGAAGCACACCAAGGTCGGCAACATGGCCGACGCGATCGCGCGATATCGCGACCTCGGAGGCACGCGCGCGATGATCGCCACGTGCGGCATCGACCTGCGGGCCCCCGGCGGGAGGCTCTCCGACGACGATCCCTTCAGCCTCGCCTGCCCTCCCGCCGAAGCCGTCGACCGACTCGCCTGGGTCGTGGGGCTGGGGTACGACGACCTCATCCTGCACGTCCGGGAGCGCGGTCAGGGGGTCTTCGACAGCGACCTCGTCCACGACACCCTCGCGGAGATCCGCGAGGTGCTCAAACCCGACACGGTCCCGGTGACCCCGTGACCGCCGAGAACACCGCCTGGGAGAGAACGCATATGAGACTGGGAATCACCCTTCCGATCCTCGACCGCTCCGGCCGGCCGCTGGACGCGCGCGGGCTCGAAGGGCGGGCGCGCGCCGCCGAGGACGCCGGCCTCGCCGGCGTCTGGGTCGAGGACGTCCTGGAGCCGGGTGCCTGGCGGCCGGATCCGACCGAATGGCTGCTTCCCGCGGCGGCGGTCACCGAGCGGATCGAGCTGGGCGTCCTCGGCTTCCAGCTGGCGGGCCGCGAGCCGGTGGAGAGCGCCCACGAGTTCATCTCGCTGCAGGCCCTCAGCGGCCTCCGCCTCACGGTGGGCGTCTCGGGGGGCACGGCCGCCTCCCACGCGATGCTGGGCAGCGCGTTCGACGAGCGTTTCACCCGGCTCCACGAGCACGCCGACACGGTGCGACGGCTGGCAGCCGGCGAGGTCGTCGGCGAGGCGAGCCTGGAGACCTGGCCGACGGTGCGCGGCACTCTGCGCATGGCGCTGCACGCCGAGAACGAGGGCTCCATCGCGCGCGGTGCGCGGGAGTACGACGCGTGGATCACCTCCGCCGACGATGCGGCACCCGTCGAGCTCGGCGCGCGCCTGGCCGCCTATCGCGCGGCGCGGGGCAGCAGGGCCATCGTCACCGTGCGCACCGAGCTGGGCGATGCCGCGTCGCATCTCGCCGACCTGGCCGGTCTCGGCTTCGACGATGTGATCCTCTGCGCGTCCGAGTGGGAGTCTTCCGACCGTGACGCCCTGAACGCGCTCGTGGCGGCTGCCGCCTGAGCAGCAGCCGCCACGAGCGGAGCGGCGATCACGCGCCGCGCAGCACCCTCTCGTCGAGGTCGAACACGCCGACGGCGATGTCCTGGAAGAAGGCCTTCTTCTCCGCGGGGCTCAGGGGCAGGTCGTCCTGCATCCGCACCTCGTCGAGCACGTACTGGTACGGATAGTCCATCGCGTACATCACGCGGTCGGCGCCGACCACCCCGCGGGTGAAGAGGAGGGGTTCCGGAGCGGGCATGCCGCTCGAGGTGATCCAGATGTTCTCGCGGACGTACTCGCTGATCCTGCGTTCCAGCGGTCGGATCGCGTCGTAGCGCTTCGCCGCGACCATCCCGCCGTGCATGTGGTCCAGGCGGTAGAGCCAGAACGGCAGGCCCTCGCCCAGGTGCCCCAGCACCATGCGCAGCTTCGGGAAGCGGTCGAACACGCCGGACGTGATCATCTTCAGCGCGTGCATCGAGGTCTCGATCTGGAAGCCGAAGACCGAGCCGTCCAGGCCCGACTCGAGCAGCGTGCCGATCATCGAGTCGTTCGGGGTGTTCGGATGCAGATAGAGGGGGACGTCGAGCGCCTCGACCGCCTCCAGGATCGGCCAGAACTCCTGATCGGACAGGTAGCGCCCGCGGATGTGCGAGTTGACGATCAGGCCCTTGAGCCCGAGCGTGCCGACGGCACGGCGCAGCTCGTCGACCGCGGCCGGCACGTCCTCCAGCGACACCGCCGCGAGGCCCGAGAAACGCGTGGGGTGCCGCCGGATCGCCTCGGCGAGGATGTCGTTGGAGTTCGCGGCGATCCGGGTCCCGCGATCCGCGTCCAGCACCTGGGTCCCCGGGGCGGTGAGGGCGAGGACGGCATGGTCGATGCCCGCGGCGTCCATATGGGCCAGGCGCAGCTCGTCCAGATCGGTCAGCCCGGCGCGGATGAACAGCGAGCGCTCCGTGTCGGTCGTGAGGTAGTGGCCCATGAGGCTGTGGAAGCCCGTGCCGCCCTCGCCGGCCCGGATCATCGAGCCCCACTCGTCCATGAGCTCCGGGGAGGCCCATGCCTCCTCCGTGGCGATGCGGAGGTAGCCGTTCTGCCCGCCGGTGGTCAGGGGATCGGTATCAGCCATGCATGACTCCTTCGTCTGTGTCCCAGCGCGCTCGGTCGCATGCGGAGCCGCGCGAGTCCACGCTAACCGGCGCCTCGCGACCGCGAGAAGGCCGGGGGCGGGACATTCCTGTCGGAGGAAAGGACTCACCGACTCCGCGGCCGGCCGGCCGCTCGGGACCTCGACGAGGGGCGAGGTCCCGAGCCTCAGGAGCTCGGCGACGAAGAGCCGCTCACCGGAAGGTCAGCCTCACCGGCAGCGTCGCCAGGCCGTGGTTGATGAAGCTGGGCGCGTACTCGACCTCACCGGCATCGACGAGGAGCTCGATCGACTCGACCTGCTCGATCAGGGCCTCCACGACGAGCCTTCCCTCGAGCCGCGCGAGCGGAGCGCCCAGGCAGGTGTGGGCTCCGAGGCCGAAGGCGAGGTGCTGCGAGCCGTTGGAGCGCCCCAGCTCCAGATGCGGGCAGCCCTCGCCCCACATCTGGGCGTCGTGGTTCGCGCCGGCATAGAGGACGAAGACGCGCGAGCCCCCGGGGATCGGGACGCCGCCGATCTCGGTGTCCCGCGTCGCGAGCCGGTAGAAGCCCTGGATCGGGGGTTCGAGTCGCAGGGCCTCCTCCACGTACTTCGTCACGAGCGCCCGGTCGGCCCGGAGGCGATCGAGCAGGCCCGCGTGCGTCGCCAGGAGCAGGACGCTGCTGGAGATGTGGTGCGTCGTCGTGATGTTGCCGGCGACCAGGAGCTCGGCGACGAAGGAGACCTTCTGGTTCTCCTCCAGGTCCGTCTCCGCGATGCGGGTCAGGACGTCGTCCTTCGGGTTGCGGGCGCGCTCCTTGAGGATCTCGCGCAGATAGGCCGAGAACTCCTTGCGGACCGCGTCGGCTGCGCCGCCGTCGTCCTTCCGGTGTGATCCCACCGAGCTCGTGATCACCTCGGACCATTCGCGGAAGCGCGCGACGTCCTCGTCGGGGATGCCGAGCACCCACGTGATCACGCGGATCGGGAGGGGCTTGGAGACGTCCCGCACGATGTCGACGTCATCCAGCTCCTTCAGCGAGGCGATGCGCTCGTCGACGAGCCTGCGGACCTGGTCCTCCCAGGAGGCCACCTGGCGCGGGGTGAATGCGCGCGCCACGACCGAGCGCCGGGCGGCGTGCTCGGGGTCGTCGGAGAGGATGAGCAGCGGGCGCAGCGCCTCCGGGTCCCGCGGGGCGTCGGGGGGCAGGACCGGGTTTCCGACCGTGTTCACGCTCGAGAAACGGTCGGGGGAGCGGAGCACCTCGCTGACGAGCTCGTGGGAGGCGACGACATAGGCGTTCACCGCCTCGTCGAAGTGGACGCCCTGTGCGCGCAGGTCGTCGTAGACCGGATAGGGGCAGCGCAGCGCATCCGGGTCGAGGGAGACGAGTTGGTCGAGAGTCATGGAGCACCTCTTCGCGGTCGGAGTGGATTCGTACCTTCGACGCTATGACTTCCGGCGTGGGCGAGGAGGGGCGAGCGGCATCGGGGCCCTGCGATTACCGTGGGGGGAACGGAATCGCAGGGCCCCGGGTGATCTGTCCGCCTCGTCCGGGTGCGCTCAGCGATCGATCAGCAGCCGGGCGCAGCCGGGGGCGGCACGGGAGACGCAGATGAACATCACGTCGTTGACCGCCTGCTCCTCGGAGGTGAGCAGTGAGTCACGATGGTCGATCTCGCCGGCCAGCACGCCCGTCTCGCAGGTGCCGCACGTGCCTTCTTCGCAGGAGGCGGGGACGTCGATCCCGGCGTCCCGGAGCACGGCCATGATCGGACGGTCCGCCGGGACGGTGAGGATCGTGCCCGATTGCGCCAGTTCCACCTCGAACGCCGTGTCGTGATCGGTCACGAGGGTCTCGCGGGGGGAGAAGTGCTCGATGTGCAGGGTGCCCGCCGGCCAGGACGCGCAGGCCTCCTCCGTCGCGGTGAGCAGGGGGAGGGGGCCGCAGCAGTACACGAGCTCATCGGGCCGGGGGGCGGCGAGCAGGTCGGCGAGCGCCTCGCTCAGCCTGCTCCGCTCCCGGGGGTGCAGGCGCACGCGCGGCCCGAACCGTTCGGCGAGGCCATCGGCGAAGGCCATCGCGGCGCGGCTCCGGCCGCCGTAGTCCAGCGTCCACTCCGCTCCGGCGGCCTCGGCGGCCTCGATCATCGGGATCAGCGGGGTGATGCCGATGCCGCCCGCGATGAAGCGATAGCGCGGCGCCGGTTCCAGCGGGAAGTGGTTGCGCGGCCCGCGGGCGATGATCCGATCCCCGGCGGCGAGGACGTCGTGCGCGAACCGCGAGCCGCCGCGGCTCTCGGGCTCGCGCAGGATGGCGACCCGCCATCGTCGGCGATCCCGCGGGTCGCCGCACAGGGAGTACTGCCGGGTGACCTCGCCGAGCTGAAGATCGATGTGGGCACCGGGACTCCATCCGGGAAGCTCGCCGCCGTCGGGGCGGATGAGGTCGATGACGCGCACCTCGTCTGCGGGGAGGGAGATGTGCGCGACGGCGAGCTCCAGCTCGGGCTCGGCGGCGAGCTCCGCCCTCGTCTCGTCGGTGTGCGCGGATGCGACCGTGCCCGAGGTCATGCGCGTACGGTGTCCCAGGCGACGAACCCCATCGCGCAACCGGTGCCCGCCTCGGAACGGTAGCAGGGCTGGTAGTCGATGACCCGCGCCTGGAGGTCGGTCGCGTCGAGGGCGGCCGCGGTGACGATCCAGTTCCGCAGCTCCGAGGTGCCGGAGCGGAGGTTGTCCGAGGGGAGCGCACGCATCGCCGCCTCGTCGCGGTGGACCAGCGCATCCAGGAACGGGCGGTCCACCTCTTCGTCGACCACCATGTGGGTGAGGCCGCCGGAGGCGACGACGCCGACCCGGAGGTCCTGCGGGAAGGAGCGGATCGCCTCCCCGAGCGCGATGCCGAAGTCGTAGGAGCGCGATGCCGAGGGCGGGTTGGGCTCCCAGAACGTGTTCACGAACACGGGGACGAACGGGATGTCGCCGGAGCCGTCCAGCACCTGCTGGTAGATGAATCCCCATCCGTGCGGGATCGAGTGGTTCCCCCATTCCCCGGCGGGGAGCTCCTTCGAGGCGGCCGGGTCGAATCCCCGGGCACTGGTCTCCCGGATGAGGTGGAGCGCGAGCTCGGAGTTCATGTTCCGGGTCAGGGGCGTCGTCGGCTGGTTTGCCACCTCGGCGACGGCCAGGCCGGGAGGCATGCCGGCCAGCTGCTCCTGCGTGTAGGGGACGTGCTCGGCGGTGTCACCCCAGTAGACGGCGAACTGCGGCAGCAGCTCGTCGCCGAAGATCTCCTTGTGATCGCTGGAGACGACGACGAGCACATCGACCTCGGCGGCGCGGACGACCTCGCCGAGATCGGCGATCGCCGCGCGGCACGCGGCGTGACGCGCATCCCAGACCTCCTGCGTGAGCTGGGCGGCGAAGGCCTCGCCGCCTCCGCGCAACGCCTTCAGCGTCTCGAAGTCGTAGGCGTCCCCGCGGTAGATCAGCTCCCTGTTGCGCTCATCCGCCTTCGCGCGCTGTCCCCACTGGTCCGGAGGCGTGTTCAGCATCGGGCCGTGGCTCGTTGCGATACCCAAGACGATCTCAGCCATGAGCTCCCTCTTTCCCTAGGGGTGTTCCGGCCCGCTTCGGTGCGGACGCGGAATCGACTCTAGGTCGGTCGAGAGCGGGATATGGCCGGTCATCCGGATGATTCTGCAACCGGGAAAGGCCTCGCCGTGCGCGTGGCTCAGGCCGCCAGCGCGGCGCTGAAGTCCGTGGCGACCTGGTGCAGCTCCTCGAGAAGGGCGTTGACCGTGTCCTTGCTCGCCCGGGCCCGCGGCGCGGCGATCGCCATCGCGGCGACGACCTGGCCATCGCGGCCGCGCACGGGGACCCCCGCCGCGACGACGCTGGGCCGGATGTCGATCGCGCGACCGTTGCGGCGGATCTCGCGCAGCTCCCGGATCAGGGTCTTCCGGGTGGGCGCGGTGGGGAGCGGAGTGATCTGCTCCAGGGGGGACTCGGTCGGGTAGAGGCGGAGGATCTCGTCCTCGTCCAGCTGCGCGAGAAGGGTCTTCCCGCCGGCACAGGTGTGCGCCGGCAGCGTCAGGCCGGTGCGGGACCCGACGCGGATCGACTTGCGGGACTCCACGGTGTCGACGAACTCGACCTCCCGGCCCGCGAGCACCTGCAGGGACGTGGTCTCGCCGGTCGTCTCCGCGAGGTCGCGGAGGAACGGCTCGGCCCGCCGCTGCATCTCGAGCTTGGCCATCGTGCGGGTGCCCGCGTCGGAGAGCACCGGCCCCGGCACATAGACGCGAGAGCCTTCGAGCTGGCGCGCGAACCCGCGGAAGACGAGCATCGCGAGCAGGCGATGAGCGGTGGACCGGGCCACGCCGAGGTAGTCCGCGGCGTCGGAGACGCGCACCTCCTGGGCCTGCCACAGCAGCATCGCGAGCTGGAGGGCGTAGTCGACGGACGAGATCCGGTAGGCCGGAGTCGGACCGGGCGCATAGTTGTTGATCACCGCTCATCTCCTTTGATATCGGCAGTCGTTCAGCAGAGCTTCCGTGATGCAGAACACTATCCGAAGAAGCCGCCGATGTCATCTATTCATACTGATAACCATACTATTCTGCCGCAGGAGACCACACGACAGGAGAGACAGCGACATGATCATCGACGTCCATGGGCATCTCAGCGCGCCCGTAGAGCTGTATGCGTACAAGGCCGGCCTGCTCTCCCACCGGGGCGCGCACGGCCGCGGCAAGCCGCAGATGAGCGACGAGCGCCTGCGCGAGGCCCTCTACGCCCCGCAGCCCAGCTTCGGCAACGTCTCCCATATGGACCATCTGGACGAGGCCGGCATCGACATCCAGCTGATCTCGCCGCGTCCCTACCAGGCCATGCACAGTGAGCAGCCGGCGCACATCGTCGACTGGTTCACCGAGGAGACCAACGACGTCATCCATCGCGTCACCCGGATCGAACCGCGATTCAAGGGCATGGCCGGCATCCCCCAGTCGATGGACACGACTCCGCAGCACTGGATGAAGGAGGTCCGCCGCGCCGTCGAGGAGCTGGGCTTCGTCGGCGTGATGCTCAACCCGGACCCCTACGAAGGGCTCAAGCAACCGCCGGCCCTCGGCGATCGCTTCTGGTATCCGGTCTGGGAGACGCTCTCCGAGCTCGACGTGCCCGCGCTCATCCACTCGGCCGCGGCCCGGCCGCCGGCGCGCGAGAGCTACTCCCTCCACTTCATCCAGGAGGAGACGCTCGCCGTCGATGCGCTGGTGAGATCACGCGTCTTCGACGACTTCCCCGACCTGAAGATCATCGTCTCCCACGGCGGCGGAGCGATCCCGTATCAGCGGGGGCGGTACCTCCCGGGTGCGGCCCGGAACGGCACGCGCTTCGAGGAGGCCCTGCGCAAGCTCTACTACGACAGCTGCCTCTACACCTCGGACTCGATCGAGCTCCTGCTGAAGGCGGTGGGGACCGATCGCGTGCTCTTCGGGTCGGAGAAGCCGGGCACGGGCTCGGCGAAGGACCCGGAGACCGGTCGCTGGTACGACGACATCAAGCTGCTCATCGAGGACATCGAGTGGCTGAGCGACGAGCAGCGCAGCGCGCTCTTCGAAGGCAACGCCCGTGCGCTCTTCGCGCTCTGAGCCGATGGGCCGCGGGAGGGAAGCCGGCCTGGCCGGCCGGCTGGCCGTGCTGGACTCGTGCAGCGTCTCCGACGCGCTGGACACGCTCGGCCTGCCGGGGGCGACGACGGGAGTCCGTCCTCTCTGGGACGTGCGGCGCACCGTGGTGGGGCGCGCCCGCACGGTTCAGGCGGGACCTCGATCGGCCGACGGCCCCGCGGCGCATATCGCGGCGGCCTCCGTGGACGACTCCGGTGCGGGCGAGGTCCTCGTGATCGCCAACGGAGGGCGCACGGACGTCTCCTGCTGGGGCGGGATCCTCGCGCTGTCGGCGGCGGGTCGAGGCATCGAGGGCGTGGTGATCGATGGCGGCTGCCGGGACGTGGGCGAGAGCGAAGGGCTGGGCTTCCCGGTCTTCGGCCGCGCTGTCGTGCCGGTCAGCGCCCGGGGCCGGGTGGTGCAGCTCGCGAAAGACGAGCCCGTCGAGTTCGCCGGAGTGACGGTCCGGGCCCAGGACTGGGTGATCGCCGACCGCAACGGAACCGTGTTCGTCCCCGCCGCCGAGGCGGAGCGTGTCGTCGTCCTCGCTGAGAGGATCGCGGCCCGCGAATCGCGCATGGCAGACGCGGTCCGAGCGGGAACGCCCGTCGCCGAGGTCATGCACGACTCGAGGTTCCCCACCGCCGACGAGACGAGCGACGAAAGCTCGCTGACGGAATCGAGCGAGGAATGACCGCGCCCGCCTCTCCGTTGGCCGCGTACTCGACAGCGACGATCTCCGACGCCCTCGACAGGCTGGGGCGGCCGGGCAGCATGCTCGGCATCGCCCCGCTCGTGGACGGCGCGCGCGTGTGCGGGCGGGCGTTCACCGTGCGGTACGTCACCGGCGGTCATCCCCTCGGCACCGTCGGCGACTATCTCGACGACGTGGGGGCGGGGAACGTCGTGGTCCTCGACAACCAGGGGCGCACGGACTGCACGGTATGGGGCGACATCCTCACCGCGATGGCCCATGACCGGGAGGTCGGCGGAACGGTGATCGACGGAGTCTGCCGCGATGTCCAGCGCGCTCTGGACAGCGGCTATCCGATCTACAGCCGGGGGCGCTTCATGCGCACGGGGAAGGACCGCGTCGAGGTCGCGGAGGTCGGCGGAGCCGTCTCCGTCGGCGGCGTCAACGTGCGCAACGGCCAGCTGATCGTCGGCGATGCCGACGGGGTTCTGGCGGTGCCGGCGGATCTCGAGCAGGAGGTCCTCGAGGTCGCGGCGGGCATCCACGCCCAGGAGGAGAAGATCGTCGAGGCGATCCTGTCGGGCACCTCCCTCGCCGAGGCCCGCCGTGCGCAGGGATATCACACGCTGCAGCGCGGCGAGCACTGAGCGGAAGCGGGTGACGGGTCCGTCGATGGATCGCAGGATGGATCGCCGGGGAGAGGCCGGCCGGACGAGGTGCGCTCCCGACGACGCCGCGACGATCCCGAACGACGTGGTCGCGGGATGAGAGGGATGTTCCGCTCGCTGAGGATCTTCAACTACCGCGTCTGGTTCATCGGGGCGCTCATCTCGAATGTCGGCGGCTGGATGCAGGCCACTGCCCAGGACTGGGTGGTGCTCACCGAGCTGACCGCGCACGATGCGACCGCGATGGGCGTCACGATGGCGCTGCAGTTCGGCCCGCCGCTCGTGCTCGTGAGCATCACCGGATGGGTGGCCGATCGCTTCGATCGGCGCAGGCTGCTGATGATCACCCAGTCGATGCTCGGCATGCTGGCGATCACCGTGGGGGTGCTGCTGCTCACGCAGCTGATGACCCTTCCCCTGATGTGGATGTTCGCCGCCTGCTTCGGGATCGCCAACGCCTTCGACTCGCCGGCCCGCCAGGCGTTCGTCACGGACGTCGTCTCCCGCGAGAACGCCGCGAACGCGGTGGCGCTGAACTCCGCCTCGTTCAGCATGGCCCGCCTGATCGGTCCCGCCATCGGCGGAATCATGATCGTGCTCGTGGGCACCGGCTGGATGTTCGTCATCAACGCCGCGACGTTCGTCGCGATGATCGTCGCACTGTCGATCATGCGATCGGGGGAGATGGAGCCGCGCGTGCGTTCCACGAGTGCGTCCCGCCTCGCGGACGGGTTCCGCTACGTCGCCCGGCGTCCCGATCTCATCGTGCTGTTCATCATGGTGTTCCTCGTGGGCGCCTTCGGCATGAACTTCCCGATCTTCGCATCGACGATGGCTCTGGAGTTCGGCCGGGACGCCGACGGGTACGGACTGCTCAGCTCGATGCTCGCCATCGGCTCGCTCGCCGGGGCGCTGATGGCCGCACGCCGCGACCGCGCGCGCATGCGGGTCGCGGTCCTCGCCGCCGGCGGCTTCGGGATCGCGTCGCTGGCGTCCGCCGTCATGCCGCTGTACTGGCTCTACGGCGGTGTCGTCGTCGGCGTCGGGCTTGCTGCGGTGTCGATGCTGACGACCGCGAACGCCTACGTGCAGACGACCACCGACCCGCAGCTGCGCGGCCGGGTGCTGGCGCTGTACATGGCGCTCATCATGGGGTCGACGCCCCTCGGCGCGCCGATCGCAGGCGGTGTCGCCGATGCCTTCGGACCGCGGATCTCCATTGCCATCGGCGGTGTCGCCGGACTGGTCGCCTGCGCGGTCGGCGTGGCCTGGCTGACCCTCGGCCGCCGCGGACGGCGCCGGGGCGAAGGCCGCCTCCCCCGCGAGCCGTGAGGGAGACCGCGGCGGGGCCGCCGCGGCTGCCGGGTCGCGGTGCGGGGCCGAGTCTGTGGCACAATGCCCCTGACATGATTGACAGCACTCTTCCTCTTCCCCTGTACCACCAGGTGGCGGCGATCCTCCGGCAGCGCATCCGGGGCGAGGACTACCCCCCCGGCCGACGGCTGGCGACCGAGGACGAGCTCGCCGCCGAGTTCTCCGTGAGCCGGGCGACGATCCGACAGGCGGTGAGCGCACTGGTCACCGAGGGTCTCGTCCTCCGCAAGCAGGGAAGCGGGACCTACGTGCGGGATCGCGATCCCGTCCTGCGGCAGAGGTTCCGCGGGTCGCTCGGAGATCTCATCCGCGAGTCGCGCAGCTCGGCGCCGCGGGATATCGAGCTCCTCCACCGTCAGACCGCGTCGACGTCCATCGCGGCGGCACTCGAGCTGGACGATCCCGTCGTGACGATCGTGCGCCGCACGCGGATGATCGGCCAGGAGCCGTTCGCCTACACGGAGACCTATGTGCCGGCCGAGATCGGGGAGAAGCTGACGAAGTCGCGGCTCCGGCGCGCCGCCCTCATGGAGGTGCTCATCGAGGGCGGGATCGCGCTGGACAGCGCGACCCAGTCGATCCGGGCACAGCTCGCCGATGCCGACCTCTCGTCCCGCATCGATGTCGAGCTCGGTGCGGCGGTGCTGTACGTCGAGAGGATCGTGCGCGATGCCGGGGGCACTCCGGTGGAGTTCGTGCGCACCTGGTATCGCGGAGACCGGTACGAGTACACCGCCACGCTGGAGATCGGCAACGAGCCGCTGGACCTCTACCAGAACCTGGCCTGATCCGCCTCCGCCGTCTGCCGGGGCCGGGCGAGCACCGCGACGGCGAGGCGTCCCCTCGCCGCACCGTCGCGCGGTGCCGGGGACGCGCGCGGGTGCCGCGGATGTTCCGCCCTCCGGGACACCGGCTGATCGGCCGGAGACCGCCGCGGGCGGCTCAGTAGGCTGGCAACGCTCCGGCACCGGCCACCGCCGTGCCGGCCCGCTGCGGAACCGGAGGAGGACGGGCCATGCCCCAGGACGAGCTCGCAGGTCAGGTCGCCCTCGTGACCGGCGGTGCCATCGGCATCGGGCGGGCGATCTGCGAGGACCTGGGCGAGGCGGGGGCCTCCGTGGTCGTGGTCGACGTCGGCGACACCTCCGACACCGTCGCCGCTCTTCGCGCCGCCGGAAGGCCCGCGATCGGCGTGCAGGCGGACGTGACCCGGGAGACCGACATGGCGGAGGCCGTCCGCGCCGGAGTCGAGGCGTTCGGCGGAGTCGACGTCCTGGTGAACAACGCGGGGATCTTCGCATCCCTCGAGCAGCGGCCGTTCGAGGAGATCCCGCTGGACGAATGGCGCCGGGTGTTCGAGGTGAACGTCCTGGGCACCGTGGTCGCCTCCCAGAGCGTCATCCCCGCGATGCGTGCGCGGGGAGCCGGGGCCATCGTGAACATCGCCTCCACCACGGCGTTCAAGGGCAGCGCGCTCCCGCACTACTCCGGGAGCAAGGGCGCCGTGCTCGCCCTGACGAAGAACCTCGCTCGAGAGCTCGGGCCGGAGTGGATCCGCGTGAACGCCGTGGCGCCGGGGTTCACCGTCAGCGCCGGCGTCACCCGCAACGCCGAGGAGACCGCGACGATGAGGGCCGCGGCCGCCGGCGGGCGCGCCCTCCGACGTGAGATGCTCCCGTCCGATGTCGTGGGCGCGGTCCGCTTCCTGGCGGGTCCGAACTCGGCTTTCATGACCGGCCAGACCGTCGTCGTCGACGGCGGCGCGTACTTCCACTGAGTGCCGTCCATGCGGGTGATCGATGGGCTGGCCGAGCTGAGGACACTGGTCGGGGAGGAGCTCGGCACGGGGTACTGGCGGCGTGTCCCCCAGAGCGTGATCGAGGCGTTCGCGGACGCGACCGACGACCACCAGTGGCTTCACGTCGACGCTGAGCGTGCGGCCCGGGGGCCGTTCGGCACGACGATCGCGCACGGCTACCTCGTGCTGAGCCTGCTTCCCGCGCTCGCCGCGGACGCCTATCGCATCGACGGCATGAGCGCGCGGATCAACTACGGGCTGGACCGGGTGCGCTTCCCCGCGCCGGTCCCGGCGGGCGGACGGATCCGGGTGCGCTGCGACCTGCGGTCGCTCGAGGAGTCCTCCGGCGATGTCCGCATCGTCGTGCACAACGCGGTGGAGCTGCAGGGCTCCGACAGGCCGGCGTGCGTCGCCGACACGGTGTCGCTGCTGACCTTCCCCGCGATCATCGAGAGGAGCAGTCACAGATGACGCAGACCCTTCTGGACGGGCGTGTCGCCATCGTCACCGGAGCGGCGCAGGGGCTCGGCTTCGCGGTCGCCGAGGCCTTCGCGGTCGCAGGCGCCTCGGTCGTGCTCGCCGATCTGGATCCGGCGCGGGCCGCCGAGGCGGCACGGGACCTGCACGTCGGCGAGCGCGCGCTCGGCCTCCGATGCGACGTCACCGACGAGGGCGACGTGGCCGGTCTGATCGCCGCGGCGACGGACCGCTTCGGCCGGCTCGATGTCATGGTGAACAACGCGGGCGTCACGAGCGACAGCACCATGCGCAAGATGACGGTGGCCGCGTTCGAGCTCGTGCTGGATGTGAACCTCAAGGGGGCGTGGCTGGGCACGCGCGCCGCGGCCGGATACATGCGGGATCACGGCGGCGGATCGATCATCAACATGTCCTCCATCTCGGGGAAGGCGGGAAACCCCGGCCAGACGAACTACTCGGCCGCCAAGGCGGGGATCATCGGGCTCACGAAGGCGGCCGCGAAGGAGGTGGGCTTCGCCGGGGTCCGGGTCAACGCACTGCAGCCGGGCATCATCGACACGCCCATGACCGCGTCCCTTCCGGAGGACATCAGGGCCCAGCGGCTCCGCGACGTCCCTCTCGGCCGGTTCGGCCGTCCGTCCGAGGTCGCCCAGGCCGCGCTCTTCCTGGCGAGCGACATGTCGAGCTACCTCACCGGGGTCACCATCGAGGTGGCCGGAGGGCGCCACATCTGAGGCCTCCGCTTCCGTGTAGCGGAATCGCCGGGATGTCGTTTGCTCCCGGTCACGAATCGTATGTTGAATAGGACCTCTGAACGATGGCCCGACCGGGGCACGAGTCACCACGATCCGCTCGGCCGAGGCCTGCGGGGATCCCTTGCATCATGAATGCCAATGGAGGCAACAGATGAACACGTTCGTACGAAACGCGCTCGCCACGGCGGGCGCCCTCACCCTGGCCGCCGCGCTGGTGGCCTGCGGAAGCGGGGAGGGCGATCCGTCCGGGGACGGGCCCGCCGTCGAGCAGGTCGCGGGAGGCGCCCTGACGGTCGTCGTGACCGGGGGGCTCTCCACGATGACGAGCCTGGACCCGATCGCGCCGGCGAACCCGAACTCCGACTTCCGCAACGCCGTCTTCGGCGAGCTGTTCCACCTCGGGCAGAACCAGGTGATCGAGCCCCGGCTCGCCGAATCCTACGAGGTCTCGGACGACGGCCTGAGCATCACCTTCGCGCTTCGCGAGGGCGTGACCTTCACGGACGGCACGGCGTTCGACGCCGCAGCGGTGAAGGCGGCCTACGACAGGGCGCTGGACCCGGACAACGCCTGCCCGTGCCTCTCCACCTTTCGCGGCGTCGAGAGCACCGAGGCCGTGGACGACCACACCGTCGTCATCACGCTGAAGAACCCGATGCCGGCCTTCATGGTCGCGCTGTCCGGGACGGCGCTGAACTGGATCCCGTCGCCCGACGCGGTCGAGTCCCTGGACGCGGCCGACCTCGGCGCCAAGCCGATCGGCGCGGGCCCCTTCGTCGTCGACGCCTTCGACTCGAACCAGCAGCTCGTGCTGTCCAGGAACCCCGACTACTTCGAGCCGGCGTTCCTGGACACCCTCACCTTCCAGGCCATCGGCACCGACCAGAGCGCCTTCGCCGCGATCCAGTCCGGTCAGGCGCAGATCGTCGGCGGGATCACGACCTTCCCGCTGTTCACCCAGGCCGAGGCGCAGTTCGACGTCGTCCCGACCAACTCCACGGGCGTGTGGATGAACCAGTTCAACACCATCAGCGGGGCGATGTCGGACATCCGCGCCCGTGAGGCGCTGCGCTACGCGACCGATGCCGCCGCGATCAACCGGGCGGTCTTCGAGGACAAGCAGAGCCTGGCGCAGATGAGCGTCGCCGAGGGCCAGCGGTTCCACCAGGCCACCGTCCCGGGCTTCATCGAGTACGACCTGGACAAGGCCACCGCGCTCGTCCAGGAGCTCGGCGGACTGGACATCGAGATCATGCTGACCACCTCGACCGTCGGTCAGAAGATCGGCGAGGCCCTGCAGGCGCAGTGGGCGAAGGCCGGGGTGAACGCGACCCTCGTCGCACCGTCGCTGGCCGACAAGCAGGCGAAGATCCAGGCGGGCAGCTGGGACGTGTCGACATCGTTCGGCGGGGCGATCGACCCCGCGGCCAACCTCGGGGTCAACAGCTTCTTCGGCACCGGCCAGAACAACTCCGGCGTCGCCGACCCCGAACTGGACGAGCTGATCCAGAAGGCCGCCCGCGAGATGGACGAGGCCCAGCGCGCCGATCTCTACGAGCAGGTGGCCCAGCGCATCAACGACGAGTCGTACGCCGGGTTCCTCTTCTCGAACCAGACCTTCAACATCGTCTCTCGCGACGGCGTCGTCAACGCCTCCCAGCCCGTCCGCTGGATGGACTGGGCGAAGGTGAGCGTCCCGGGCGCCGCAGGCTAGTCTCCCCTCGTGGTCCGGCCGGGCGGTGGGTGCACGCTCGGCACCCGGCCGGACCGCGGACGCATCCCGCACCCTCACACACCCGGAAGGCAGGACGTGGTCACCACCGCCCCCCGTGCAACGGCACCGCCCCGACGGAGCCCGCTGTCGACGTTCTTCGGACACCCCGCGGTGCGCACCGTCGGAGCGCGGCTGCTGCAGGCGATTCCGCTGGTCCTCGTCTGCACCTTCGTCACCTTCGCCCTGCTCAATCTCCTGCCGGGGAGCACTGCGAACGCGCTCCTGGGGGAGGGCGCATCGGCGGAGGAGATCCGGGCGCTGGAGATCAAGCTCAACCTGGACAAGCCGTTCTGGACCCGGTACGGGGACTGGCTCCTCGCCGCGCTCCAAGGGGACCTGGGCCAGTCGCTCGTGAACCAGCAGCCGGTGACCGCCGTGGCGATGAACCGCCTGGGCGTGTCGCTCACCCTCATCGTGCTGGCGATCACCCTCGCGGTGATCTGCGCGATCGTGTTCGCGACGATCTCCGCCCGCCGCCCGGGCGGGGTCTTCGACCGGATCTTCACGTTCGTCTCCACGGTCGGCCAGTCGCTCCCCAGCTTCGTCTTCGCCCTCGTGCTGGTGTTCGTCTTCGCGGTGACGCTCAACCTGTTCCCCGCGATCGGCTACGTGCCGTTCGAGACGAACCCGGTGGCGTGGCTCCGCTCGATCACACTCCCGGTCCTGTCCCTGAGCTTCAGCCTCTGGGCGGTCTTCTGCCGGATGCTCCGCGCCGACCTCATCGATCAGCTGAACAGCGAGGACTACGTGCAGACGGCCCGCGCCAAGGGCGCCGGCAGCTGGGCGGTGCTGATCAAGCACGTGCTGCGCAACTCGATCTTCGGCCTGCTCACGCTCGTCGGCCTGCAGATGGGGGCGCTGATCGGCAGCACGGCGATCGTGGAGTCCATCTTCGGCCTGCCGGGCCTGGGCCGCGAGCTCCTGAACGCGATCCACTTCAAGGACATCCCGATGGTCAGCGGCCTGGTCGTGGTCATGGTGATCATCACCGTGCTGGCCAACCTGGTCGTCGACCTCCTGTACGCCGTGCTCGACCCGAGGATCCGCCATGACAGCCGTGCCTGAGACCGGTCTTCTCCCCACCGCGGACCGCGCCCGGCCGCCGTTCGGACGCTGGCTGCGTCGGAATCGTGATCTGTGGATCCCCGGCTCGCTCCTGGCCCTGCTGGTGCTGAGCTGCTATCTCGGGCCGTGGCTGTTCTCCCTGCCCGACCCGCTGTGGCAGGAGCTGAACGACGTGAAGCTGCCGCTGTTCTCGCCGGGGCACCCGCTCGGCACCGACGACCTCGGCCGCGACATGCTCTCCCGCCTCCTCTACGGCGGCCGGATCTCCATCGAGGTCGGCATCGCGACCAATGTCATCGGCCTGATCCTCGGGGGCATGTTCGGCATCCTCGCCGGCTACCTCGGCGGGCCCGCCGACACGCTGATCTCCCGCGCCATGGACGTGATCGTGGCGTTCCCCAGCCTCGTGCTGCTCCTGGTCGTGGCCAGCTACCTCGGCCCGAGCCAGCTGAACGTCATCCTCGCGATCAGCATCTTCTCGGTCCCGGCCTTCGCGCGCCTCGCGCGGGCGGTGACCCTGCGGCTGCGCAGCCTCACCTACATCTCGGCGGCGCAGCTGGCCGGGCAGAAGGACGTGGTCGTGATGGTGCGGCACATCGTCCCGAACGTCGTGCCGCAGCTGCTCACCTACAGCGTCCTCCATGTCGGCATCGTGATCGTGATCGAGGCGGCCCTGAGCTTCCTCGGCGTCGGCATGCCGCCGCCGGCGCCCAGCTGGGGCTCGATGATCTCCAGCGGCCAGCTCTACCTCTCCACCGCCCCGCAGCTCGTGCTGGTGCCCAGCGCGGTGCTGTTCATCACCGTGATCCTGTTCAACCTGGTCGGCGACGCCGTCCGCGAACGCTGGGGGAAGCAATGAGTCTGGATGCGACGGCCCCGGTCCGCGAGGCCCCGGCCGAGCCGCCCGTCCTCCGGGTCGAGCACCTGCGCGTGGTCTTCCGTCAGGACGACAGGGTCACCTACGCCGTCAACGACGTGAGCATCGAGGTCGGGCACGGGCGCACCCTGGCGATCATCGGCGAGTCCGGGTCGGGGAAGTCCGTGATGGCCCGCTCCGTCATGGGACTGCTGCCCCGGACCGCGACGATCTCCGGGTCGGTGAGGCTCCTCGGCGAGGAGGTCCTGGGCCTGTCCGAGGCGGAGTGGAGCGCGCGCCGCGGCAAGGACATCGCAATGATCTTCCAGGATCCGACGCGCTCGCTGAACCCGACGATGAAGATCGGCGCCCAGATCGCCGAGAACATCCGGATCCATGATCGCGGCGTCTCCCGGAAGGAGCTCCACGAGCGTGCGGTCGAGCTGCTGCGCCTGGTCCGGGTGCCCGCTCCCCACCGCCGCGTGGGCGAGTACCCGCACCAGCTCTCCGGCGGCATGCGTCAGCGCGTCATGATCGCCATCGCGCTCGCCAGCCGGCCCCGGATGCTCATCGCCGACGAGGCGACGACGGCTCTGGACGTCACGACGCAGGCGCAGGTGATGGACCTCCTCCGGGAGCTGCAGCAGGAGTTCGGCATGAGCATGATGCTCATCAGCCACGACATGGGCATCGCCGCGACCTACGCGGACGACGTCGCGGTCATGTACGCCGGCGACGTCGTCGAGCGGGCGCACGTGGGCGAGCTGTTCGGCCACGTCCGGATGCCGTACACGCGCATGCTCCTGGATGCCGTGCCGCGGCTGGACCGGCCGGCCCACTCGCTCATCCCGGTGGCCCCCTCGCGCCCGCCGGACCTCGGCAGTCCCGCCGTGTCGTGCCGGTTCGCGCCGCGGTGCCCCCGCGTCGAGGACGACTGCCGTGCGGTCCACCCGGCTCTCGAGGAGCATGCCCGCGGTCACGCCTGGGCGTGCTTCCACCCGCTTCCCGACGAAAGGACCCCGGTGTGAACGAGAGGAGCGAGCCGATCCTCGAGGTGAGGAACCTCGTCCAGCAGTTCCGGGTGCGCGGGGGAGTGGTGCACGCGGTCTCCGACATCTCCCTGGAGGTCCGCACCGGCGAGACGCTGGGCCTGGTCGGAGAGTCGGGCTCGGGCAAGTCGACGTTCGCCCGCGCGGTCCTGCAGGCCCCCGGCCCGAAGTCGGGCGAGGTCTGGTTCCGCGGCGCGGACATGACCAGGCAGAGCAAGCGGGAGCTGTTCGAGAGCCGCCGCCACATCCAGACCGTCTTCCAGGACCCGTTCGGCTCGCTCGACCCGCGCTGGACCGTCCGGACGATCGTCCGTGAGCCGCTCGACGCCTACCGGGTCGGGTCGCGGAAGGAGCGTCGGAAGAAGGCCGATGCGATGCTGGAGGTCGTGGGCCTGGATCCGGAGATCTTCGGCAACCGGAAGCCCGCCCAGCTCTCGGGCGGGCAGTGCCAGCGGGTTGCCATCGCCCGCGCGCTGGTGCTCGAGCCGTCGCTGCTCATCTTCGACGAGGTCGTGAGTGCGCTCGACGTGCTCACTCAGGCGCACATCCTCAACCTGCTCGAGAAGCTGCGTCGCCAGCTGGGGATCTCCTCGCTGTTCGTCGCGCACGACCTCGCGCTCGTCAAGCAGATCAGTGACCGGGTGGCCGTGATGTACCTCGGGCAGCTCTGCGAGATCGGGCCCGCGCAGGACGTGCTCTCCGCCCCGCGGCACCACTACACCTCCGCCCTGGTGCAGGCCATCCCCATCCCCGATCCGGTGGGCCGCGAGCAGCGCCGCGGCGTGGTGGTGGGCGGCGAGGTGCCCTCGCCCCTCGATCCGCCGAGCGGGTGCCCGTTCCGCACCCGGTGCCCGGCGGCGCAGGCGAAGTGCGCGCGGGAGGTGCCCCCGCTCACGGAGATGTCCCCCGACCATTTCGCGGCGTGTCATTTCCCTCTGGAGGCCGGGCTCGTCCCCGCCGGAACCGGTGCGGCGCCGCAGGCGGGTCCGGCGGGCGACGGTCGCTGAGCGGGGAGCGACCGGGACCCGGGGGGGGGGGGGGGGCGCCGGGGCCCCCCCCCCCCCGCGGGGGGGGGGGGGGCGGGGGGGGCCGCCGCCCCCCGGGGGGGGGGGGGGGCGGGG
>JBEBWQ010000002.1:0-33991 GCA_040392075.1 Microbacterium sp. | reverse complement strand
CGCTCGTGATCGGCAGCGGCATGGCCACCAGCAGCGGCTCCCCCGACGCGCCTGGAGTCTCGGAGGACCCGTCGGCGGGCTTGGCTCCGCCACCGGAGCAGCCAGCCAGGGCAAGAGCGGCGACCGCGGCGATCGCGATCGGTGCCAGCCTCATTCTCATGTCAGCCTTCTCTCTGTGTCTCGTGCATCTGGGTCTCTGCGCCTCCGTATCGCTGCGCAGAGGGTTCGGGGAGGGGCTCTCCCCCGAGTCGGAAAATCTTCTAGAAATAATTTATCTAGTTAATTATTTGTGTCCGATCGTCCCCCTCGCTCGGGCCCGGGGCAGGATCGGGCTAAGGATGGTCGTCGGCTCCGGGTCGAGGGCGGACGGACGCCAGAGACCCTCACTCGCTCGATCCGCCGGCGATCCACGTCTTTCCCGGATGCCTCGTCCGCGCCGCGCGGCTCACCGACGCGGACGAGGCATCCGGGGCGGGATCAGCGCAGTGTGGAGACCTCCGAGGATCCGCTGTCCCGGCGCACCGGGGCACGACGATGCCGGCGCCGCCCCGTGCGCCCCGCCTCAGCCGCGGAGCGAGTCCATCAGGGCGTACGACGGGTCGCCCGACATGCGGGCGTCCTCGTCGGCCACCCAGACGTCGTCGTGGCGCTCCTCCCAGAAGAAGTCGCGGCGGTAGAAGCGGTGGTCGATCCCCCAGCGGCCGTCCCGGCGGGAGAAGCGATCGAGCTGGCGACCGTACACCCGGCGGACGATGCGCCCGCCGTCGCCGGCGGCCTTCACCAGCGTCGCGGTGACGTAGGTCTCCGCGACCGCCCGGTCCCCGTCGACCTCGATCGTGCAGTTGGACATCTGATGGTGGCTGTGGATCAGCGTGCGGTTGTACTCGTTCAGCCACCGGATCAGATCCCGCCCGCTGCCGGCGAAGATGTCCGCGCCGTAGTCGCCGGTCCCGTCCTCGTGGAAGATCGAGAACCCCAGCTCGTCGTCGACCCGGTCCATCGCCCGGAAATACCGCAGCACCACCGCGCGGATCTCCTCGCGATCCGCCAGCTCCCTGATATCCATGTCGTCCGGTCCTCTCCTCTTCGTCCCTGCTCGGTCCCTGCTCACCCGGCGGCCGCGGCGAGGATGCGCCGCGCCCGTTCGATCACCGGGCGATCGATCATCCGCCCGTCCAGACGCGCGGCGGCGCCGTCCGCCCCCGCCTCCAGGACCCGGCGCGCCCAGGCGAGCTCGGCCTCCCCGGGCAGGAAGGCCGCGGCGACCGCCGCCACCTGCGCGGGGTGGATGCACAGCTTGCCGGCGAATCCGTCCGCCTTCGCCCGGAGCGCGTCCCGGCCCGCCGCCGTGCCGTCGCCGATCTCCGCCGTCACCGTGTCGACGGGACCGGGAAGACCGGACAGCCGGGAGGCCAGGACGAGCTCGAACCGCGCGGACGCCATCGCCGGCGAGGCCTCCTCCATCCCCAGGTCGAGGGAGAGGTCGATCGCGCCGAGGGCGAGACGGTCGGCCGCCGCCGCGATCGCGCGCGCGTCCGCCACCCCGACGGCCGACTCGACGAGGGCGATCACCGCGCGCCCCTCCGCCCACCCGCGGGCGTCGGCGATCGTCGCCGGGTGCTCGGCCTTGGCGACCATCACCCCGAGAAGGCCGCGCGCCTCCTCCAGCGCACGGAGATCGCGGGCCAGGTCCCCGCCGCTCCCCGACACCCGGACCAGCGCGCGTCCCCCGCCGTCCAGCCACGAGCGGACCTCCCGGCGGGCGGCCTCCTTCCGATCCGGCGGCACCGCGTCCTCCAGGTCGAGGATCACCGCGTCCGCCCCGGACGCGGCCGCCTTGGCGAACCGCTCCGGCCGGTCGCCGGGCACGAACAGGAGCGTGCGCGCGTCGAGGACGCTCATCGCACGACGTCCGCGCGCGCGACCCGGTGCCCGTCGGCCGCGCGCACCGCCACAGCGGCGTCGCCGGACTCCGGCTCGCCGACGACGAGGACCTGCTCCCCCCACGCCGGAGCGAGGAGGCGGTAGTCGAACCGCGCGCCGACCAGGTCGACGCCGCCCTCGCGCAGCCACTCAGCCATCAGCAGCACCTGCAGCGGACCGTGCACGACGAGCCCCGGATGCCCCTCGGAGCGGGCGAAGTCGAGGTCGTAGTGGATGCGGTGCGGGTTGGCCGTCGCCGCGGAGAAGAGGAACAGGGTCACCGGGTCGACCGGGAACGTCCGGGACTCGTGCAGCGGTTCGGAGGGCACCGGCTCGCGGGCGGCGGGCGGCTCCGCGGCCGGGTCGAGCCCCCGGTAGACGATGTCGTGCTCGTCCACGATCGCCACCCGGCCGTCCTGCGCGTACTCGTGCCGGACGGTGACGAACTCCAGCGGTCCGCTGCGTCCCTCCTTGCGCGCGCGGGCGACGACGGCCGACGTCTTCGCGACCGGGAGGCCGAACCGCAGCGCGGCGCGGTGTTCGGCGCGCCCGCCCGCGAACATCCGCCGGTGCGGCGCATCCGGAGGACGGGGGACGCCGCCCCGCGAGTGGCCGTCGTGACCGAGGGCCGCCCGCTGTGGCGGGTCGAGGAGGCAGGCGAGGTGCCACATCGGCGGCAGCGCGTCCCCCTCGGGCGATCTGCCCAGGACCCCGGCGAGGGGCCCCGCGTCCTCGGCCTCGAGGGGTCGCGGCGGGCGGGCGGCGCGCTCCTCGCCCCTGAGCCCGCCCGCGTCGTCGCGGTTCACAGCACGACGCGGAGCCGGGTCGGCGCGCGGAACTTCACGCCCTCCTCGGTCGGCACGAAGCCGTCCGCCAGCCGCATGTCGGGGAAGCGGTCGAGCAGCTCGTTGATCCCGATCTGCAGCTCCTTCTTCGCCAGCTGGGAGCCCGCGCAGCCGTGGATGCCGAAGCCGAAGGCGAAGTGGTCGCCGCCGCCGAGGAACGCCCGCTCGAAGTCGAAGTCGGTGCGGTGCGGGTCGAAGGTCTCCGAGTTCTCGAAGCGGCGCTCGTCGCGGTTGGCCGAGGCCATCACCAGGTGCACGAGCGAGCCCTCCGGGATCGTGGTGCCGGCGACCTCGACGTCCTCGGTGAGCACCCGCCCGTTCAGCTGCGACGGCGGGGTGACGCGCAGCGTCTCCGCTGCGGCGGGGATCACCAGGGAGCGGTCATCCCGCACCTCCTCGAACAGCCGGCGATCGCCGAGCAGATGCCGGAAGACGCTGCCGAAGGTCTTGTCCGTCGTCTCGGCCCCGGCGTTGAGCAGCTGGGTGGCGTGCGTCGCGACCTCCTCGTCGGAGAGCCGCTCGCCCTCGACCTCGAACGTCGCCAGCAGCGAGATGAGGTCCTCGCCGGGGTTCCTGCGCCGTTCGGCGATGACCGGCGCAAGATACTCGCGCAGCTCCACCCGGGCCTGGATGCCGTCCGCGTGCACGGCCGGGTCGTTCTCCAGGTTGGCGAGGAACGCCATCATCCGGTTGTACCACCCGAGGAACATCGTCTCGTCCTCGGGCGGCAGCTCGAGCATGCGCACGATCACCGAGACCGGCAGCCGGTGCGCGAAGGCGTCGAGGAGGTCGACCTCCTGGCCCGGCTCCAGCGGCTCGAGCAGGCCGCCGACGATCTGCTCGACCCCGCCGTCCAGGATCTGCCGGACGTTGCGCAGGATGAGCGGCACCCAGCCCTCCAGCTTCTCACCACGGAAGTGCGGGGCGATGAGCGCGCGCTTGCGTGCGTGCTCGCGCCCCTCCAGCTGCAGCAGGCTGCGGCCGAACACCGGCTCCAGCTGCCACTCGTAGTTCTTCGTGCTGAAGGCCTTGTTGCGGTATCCGGCGGCGACGTCCTCGTGCCGGGTGATGAGGTACGAGCCGGTGCTCTCGTCGAAGTGGACCGGCGCCTCGGCGCGGAGGACCCGGTAGACCGCATAGGGGTCGGCCGAGCCCTCCGGCGAGAGCAGCGGAGGAACGGAGACAGTGCTGGTGACCATGATGGCCCTCCTGGATCGATCGATCGATCAGAACGCGGGCAGCAGGGCGATGTCCTGCCCCTCGCTGACGAACCACCTCGTGACGAGGCGGTGGGCGAACCGCCACACGCCGTCCTCACGGCGCTCGTAGCGGTCGTCGTAGGTCGCGGCCACGAGGCTCACCTTGCCGTCGTGGTGCTCGCACATCGCATAGCAGTCGCTGCGTCCGGTCGCGCGCTCCTCCCCCTCGAAGACGATCACATGGTTCGTCGTCCAGTGCTTGGTGCTCTTCCAGGCCTTATCGACCACGTCGGGGAATCGACGGATCTCCTCGAGGCCACGGAACTCACCGCGGCCGCCCGGCACCAGGTACTCCGCATCGGGATGCCAGAGCCCCAGGAAGAGCTCGGTCTCACGCTGGTCCACGCCCCGACAGTAGTTCGCCACCAGGGCACCGATCTCGACCCGACTGTCGAACTCGTCGAGGCGCTGCTCCAGCGTCCGCGCTGCCGTGGATGTTCCCATGATGATCAAGACTCCTTCGTCCGGTTCGTTGCGTTCTTCTGGCCCGTCCGGTGCCGGCGCGGCGTTCAGCGGAGCCGGTCCGGGTAGTCGGCCGGCAGGTCGGCGGGGTCGATCGGGGTGATGGACTTGTCCAGGACGTACCGGTCCTCGCCGAGCGCCTTCTCGTTCTCGTCGAACGTCCAGAAGACCACCGTGATGCCTTCCAGCATGTAGTGGGTGGAGCGGTCGTCGTCCTCGGCGACGTATCCCATGTCCTTGGCGGCGCGCGCCGGCAGGATCTGGCGGTAGCGGCCGTCGGTGATGATCTGCTCGTCGTCGATGAGCAGCCGGTCCTTCACCGACTCGATGACGTACGTGCCGGACGCGACCATCTCGTTGTAGTTCGCCAGCACCTCGTCCCAGCCCTTGGGGCCGGTGTCGCCGGGACGGTCCGCGAAGACGCCGTACTCGTGGTACTGCGGGTCCGGGCAGAGCGAGTCCATCACCGGGCCGAGATCGGCCTCCACCTCGCCCTTGGCGTGCGCGAACACGGCGTCGAGCTGCCGGCGCTGCCGGTCCGTCTTGGCCTTGTGCATGTGGGGCAGGTAGCTCTTCCACGTGAGGCTGGCGTCAAACTCCATTGTCGATCTTTCCTCTCTTCGCGCCGCCCTCCCTCGGGCGACGGACGCAATTAGATTACGATGTAAACTACTTTTCCGCAAGGCCCTCACGAGACGCCGCGAGAGCCGATTCCGCCCCGTTCCGCCGCACGTCCCGGAGGAAGTTCGGCTCCCCCGGCTGGAAGTGGATGTTGCTCAGCGAGGCGGAGACCACGGTGGTCGCGGCGAAGGAGAAATCGATCCCCATCTTCGCGAGCGAGGCGAAGACCGCGTACTTCTCGCTGACGATGCCGTCCCGCATGATGGAGGCGCCCATGGAGGCGTACTCCTCCACCGCCGCCGCGGTCTCCGCGCGGGGGACCACCCGCTCGACCAGGCCGTAGCGGAGCGCCTGGTCGGCCCGCCACGCCCGCCCGAGGTACATCAGGTCCTTCGCCCGCTTGAGGCCGACCTGGGCGATCAGCAGGGAGAGGTCCCCGTCCGGGCCGAGCGTGCGCCAGCGGGGCACCGCGAACCGGGCGTCGTCCGCGGCGACCACCAGGTCGGCGCAGAGCGTGAGGAACAGCCCTGTCTCGAAGCAGTCGCCCTTCGCCTCGAGGATCGTCACCTTCCGGCACTTCAGCACCCTCGAGTAGAGGCCGCGAGGACCCCACCAGTGGTCGGCCTGCGCGGTCAGACGCGCCCGCTGGCTCGGGTGCTTCCGCACCGATCCGCCCGGCGCGTCGAGATACATCGACCAGGCGTCCTCGGCGTCCCAGCCGGTGGAGAGGTGCTCCCCCTCCGCCCGGATGACGAGCACCTTGACGTCGTCGTCGTTCTCGACCACGTCGATCGCGTCGCACATCGCCGCCGCCATCGCCGAGTCGATCGCGTTGCCGCGATCGGGCCGGTTCAGCACGAGGGTCGCCACCGCCGTCTCCCGGTCCACCTCGAAGACCACTCGCGCCTCAGCCACGGCCCGCTCCTTCCCGCTCCACTCCGAGCACCGTCTCCCCGGCGGCGTAGAAGGCCGCCATATCGAACTCCCGGCCGACGCCGGAGGCGTCCAGCACCGGCTGCAGCAGCATCTTCGACATCACGACGCCGTCCAGCGGGATCGCGGTCACCCGTGCCGCGGCGGCCGCGGCGGCTCCCGCCAGCTCCGCACGGGCGACGACATCGTTCACCAGCCCGTAGGCCTCGGCCATCGCGGCGTCGATCGCACTGCCCCGCAGCAGCCATGCCTTGGCCCGGTTCAGCCGTACGGTGAGGGCGGCGAGCACCACGTTGGTCTCCGGGTGCGCGGGCAGCGGGGCGCCGAAGCGGGCGTCCTCGGCCGCGATCGTCAGATCCGACGCGAGCACCAGGAGGCCCCCCGCACCCAGACAGGCGCCGGCGACCTCCGTGATCGTCACCTTCTTGGCGAAGGCGATCGCCTGGTAGAGCCCGGCGGCGCCGGCCACGTCCCGGGTCCAGGTGGTGAAGGCGGCCACCGGGTCCGGCGGCGCGGGTGCGACGGCCGGCGCGAAATCGCCCCGGGAGCGGAGCAGGATCGCCTTGACCCCGTCGTCGTCGGCCAGGTCCACGACCGCGTCGCGCACCGTGACGGCGAACGCGACGTCTCCCGCCGAGAGCGGTGCGAAGTCCTCGACCTCGATGGTGCCGACCCCGTCGGCCACGCGCACCTCGACGCTCATGCGCTCACCCCCGCCCTCGGGTCTGCCGCGCCCTTGCGCTTCTTGTCGGCGTCCAGCGCCCCGCCGACGCCCACCTCCCGCGCGGTGCGCCAGAAGTCCATCTCATCCGGCGCGGACTGCAGGAAGTGCGAGACCAGCAGGCCGGTGATCGAGGGGACGCTGGTGTCCATCAGCCCCTCGGCGGCCTTGATCCGGGCCTTGGTGTAGCGCAGGGTCGCCCGGGGCCGGGCGGCGATCTCCTCGGCGAGGGCACGCGCGGACTCCTCCAGCTCGCCGGCCGGGACGCTGCGATGCACGAGGCCGAGGTCCTGCGCCTCGATACCGCTCATCGGCATCGCCGTGAAACCGGTGCGTCGGGCGGCGCGCATCCCGAGGATGCGGTTGATGTGCACGCTCGCGACGGCGCCGGCGGGCCCCAGGAACCGGGCCTCCAGCGCGCCGATCCGGGCGTCCTCCGCGGCCACCACGAGATCGACCTTGCAGGCGATCATGAAGTAGGCCGCCGCCGCGCAGTACCCGTGCAGCTGCGCCATCGTCACCTTCGACGAGCGCGAGATCGCCTGCGAGAAGCCGAGGCGACCCCAGGCCATGTCGGCCCCGTACCGGTAGCCCACGTTCAGCGTCCGGCGACGCTCGTGCGCGCGGCGCTGGCCCCACTCCTCGTTGATCTCGTTCCCGCTGCAGAAGGAGCGCCCCTCGCCGCGGAACCGGATCACCGCGACCCGGTCATCGCCCTCCGCCTCGGCCATGAGGTCCGCGATGCGGTCGCGCATGGGCACGCTCATCGCATTGTGCTTCTCGGGGCGGTTGAGGGTGATCGTCGCCACCCCCGTGGTCTCATCCACCTCGTAGAGCACCTGGCCGGGTGCGGCCGCGATGCTCTCCGGTGTTCCGTATCGTGTCATTCCGCCTGCTCCGCTCCTTCGCCGTCCATCTGCCTGCCGTCACTCCGCCGCGGTCTCGCGCCCGGGCGCCTCGCCGATCTCGACCACGCCCGCCCCGGCGAGCGCCTCCGCCTCGCCCGCTCGGCCGACGCGGGCGAGCTGCTCGACCGTGTCCTCGCCGAGCGCCGGGGTGCGCTCGCCGACCCGCCCCGGCGTCCGCTCCAGATGGAACGGCAGCCCGACGATCTTCACCGGGCCCCACTGCCGGTCGTCCTGCTCCACGATGTACCCGTTGGCACGGACGTCCGGGTCGTCGGCGAGGTCCAGGAAGGTGTTCACCGGCGCCACCGGCACCCCGGCCGCCTGCAGCCGTGCGATCCATTCGTCCCGGTCCCGGGTCAGGAACGCCTGCTCGATCAGGGGCTCCAGCTCGTCCCGGTTCTGCTCCCGGATGCGGCTCCTGCTGAACCTCGGGTCCTCGGAGAGGTGCTCCAGCCCGAGGGTCGCGGACAGCCCCGCCCACAGCTTCTGGTCGGTGGCCCCGATGACCAGCCACCGGTCGTCGCCGGCGCGGAAGGCCCCCGAGGTGGAGGTGACCCGGCGTCCGCCCAGCCGGAAGACCCGCTCCTGCTCCAGCGCGATGGTCACCTCCGCGGGGTGCAGCCCGATCCCGGCGCCCACGAGCGAGGCGTCGACCCGCTGGCCCACGCCGGTGCGCTCGCGCACGTAGAGCGCGGTCAGCACCGCCATCGCCAGGAACATGCCCCCCGCGACGTCCGCGAGGCCCCGGGAGGCGAGCCGCGGCTCGCCCTCCGGCGAGCGGTTGAAGTCGGACACGCCGGAGACCGCCTGGGCCACCATGTCGAACATCGGCTCCGCCGCCCGCGGCCCGTGCGGCCCGTACCCGGATCCGGCGGCGAAGATCACCCCCGGATTGCGCTCCCGGATCGCCTCGTAGCCGAGCCCGAGGCGCTCCATCACGCCGGGACGGAAGTTCTCGATCACCACGTCGCAGTCGGCGGCGAGCTCCAGGGCGATCTCCCGCCCCTCGTCGGTGGTGATGTCCAGGGCGATCGACTTCTTCCCGCGGTTGAGGGCGTGGAAGAACCCGGTGAACCCGCGCGGGGACGGACGCAGCCGCCGGTCCCACTCGCCCCCGGGGCGCTCGACCTTGACGACCTCGGCGCCCAGGTCCGCGAAGATGCGGGTCGCATAGGGGCCCTGCATGAAGCGGGTGAAGTCGAGCACCCGGACGCCGGCCAGTGGCCGCGGGTCGCCGCTCATGCGCCCGTCCCCTCGATCGAGACCAGCACGTCCAGCGCCTCGATGCCGTGCGCCGAGATGCGCAGCGGGTTGACCTCCAGCGCCTCCAGGCCGTCGCCGAGCGAGAGCGCGGCGCGAGAGATCCGCACGATCGTCTCGCTGAGCGCGTCCAGATCGACCGCGGCGGTGCCCCGGGCGCCGTGCAGGAGCGCCGCGCCCTTCAGTCCGTCCAGCATCTCGCGGACCTCCGAGGCCTCCACCGGCAGCACCCGGAGCGAGGAGTCCTTGAGGGTCTCCACCCAGATGCCGCCGAGCGCCACGGTGAGCACCGGCCCGAAGGTGGGGTCCACCGTGACGCCGACGAGGAGCTCCAGCCCGGGCGGGCGCATCGGCGAGACCAGCACGCCGCGCACCCGGGCGTCGGGGGCCCCGTGGGACGCTGCGGCGACGACGCGCTCGTAGGCGGCGGAGGCGGCCTCGGGGCCGTCCACGCCGAGGGCGACGCCGCCGATTTCGGTCTTGTGCAGGATGTCCGGCGAGCAGATCTTCAGCGCCACCGGCACCCCGAACTCCGCCGCGGCGGCCGCGGCCTCCTCGGCTCCGGCGACCAGCCGGGCGGGGACCACCGGGACGTCGTGGGCGATGAGCAGCCGGCGGCCGGACTCCTCGTCCCAGGCGCCGGCGGGCACCTCCGCGGCCGGGGCCGGGGGCTCGATCGGCGTCTCCGCCCGGGTGAGGATCCGGTCGCGCTGATCGATCCAGTCCAGCATCCGGCCGAGCGAGCGCAGCGCCAGGTCGACGCCGGGGAGCAGGTGCACGTCGTTGTCGTGCAGCAGCCCGCGCGCGTAGGGGGTGATGTCGAGGTTGGTGTTGGAGGAGAAGAAGATCGGCGCCCGGGCGGCACGGGCGATGTCGCCGATGATCTGCATCCGGCTCTCGATGAACGTCGGGTCCTGCGGGCGCTCAGAGGGAAGCGGGGTCATCATCGTGAAGAGGAAGTCGATGCCCTCGTCCTCCGCGGCGATCTCCATCAGGTCGTCCTCGGCCTTGGTCGGCCGGGGCCGGGCCCGCGCGTGCCCGAAGCCGGTGGTGTCGAGCGGGTTGAGGGTCTGCGCGAAATCGGGCAGGTTCTCCCGGAGCGCGGCCGCCGTCGACGGGCCCCACTCCGGCAGCGCGATGCCCTCCTTGTGCGCGAGGTCGGCGATCACGTTGCAGCCGCCGCCGGAGGAGGTCACCACGCCCATCCGCCGCCCCGCCGGACGCCGCTCGGCGTAGCCCAGGAGGCCCGCCGTCGAGACCAGCTCCTCCAGGCTCTCCACCCGGATCATGCCGGCCTGGCGGAAGGCGCTGTCCGCCACGGCGTCGTCGGTGGCCATCGCGCCGGTGTGCGCCATGGCGGCGCGCATGCCCTCCTCGCTGCGCCCGGCCTTGTAGACCACGACGGGCTTGTCCGCCTCCAGCGCTCGGTGGGCCAGGGGGATCAGCCGCTCCGGCTCGCGGACGGTCTCCAGGAACAGGGCGATCGCGCGGGTGTCGTCGTCCTCGATGAGGTAGTCCAGCACGTCCAGGGTGTTCATCACCGCCGAGTTGCCGAGCGAGATCCACTTGCTGATCCCGATGGCGTGGGCCTGCGCGTACTCGTAGGTCGCCCGCGACATCGACCCGCTCTCGAACACCGCGCTCACCGGGCCGGCCAGCGGCGCCTGCTGGGTCGCCACCGCCCAGGGGGCGATGCCGAGGGTGCCGTTGATGAACCCGATCGTGTTCGGGCCCATGATCGTGATGTCCAGGTCCTCGGCCTGGCGCCGCAGGTCCGCCTGGCGGCGGCGACCCTCCTCACCCGTCTCCCCGTACCCGGCCGCGAGCACGACGGCGTTGCGGATCCCGGCGGCCGCGGCGTCGTCGAGGATGTCGGCGACCCGGCTCGGGCCCACCATCACGAAGGCGAGGTCGATGTCGCCGTCGATGTCGCGCAGGCTCGGGGCGGTGCGGTGTCCGAACAGCTCCGGATACTTCGGGTGCACGAACCGGAGGTCGCTGACCCCCCCGCCGAGCTCGATGCTGCGCAGAAGGTTCGCCCCCCAGCTCGATGTCTCGGATGCCCCGACCACCGCGATGCGGCGCGCCGAGAAGAACGAGTCGATTCGTGCGGGGGTGACCATCGCCCGTCTCGGGGTGAGCTCGACCGTGACCACATTTCCTCCTGGGATTAATTACTTTACATAGTGTACTTATTAACCGCGCGCAACGCTCCGGTCGCGCCCGGCTCAGCCGAAATACGCCGCGTTCAGCACATCGCCCGAGATCTCCCCGGGAGCGCCGGACGCCGTGATCCGCCCTTCTCGCAGCACCACGAGCCGCTGACAGGCGGCGGCCACGCGATCGCTGTTCTGCTCGATGACGAGCATGGCGATCCCGCGCTCGCGGAACGTCTCCAGCGAGGCGTAGATGCGATCGATGACCAGTGGCGCAAGACCCAGCGACGGCTCGTCGAGCAGCAGCAGCCGCGGCTGCTGGATGATCGCCCGGGCCATCGAGAGCATCTGCTGCTCGCCGCCGGAAAGGAGTCCCGCGAGCTGCCTGCGGCGCTGACCGAGGATCGGGAACAGCTCCTCGATGACCTCCCGCGACTCGGCGAGCCTCTTGCGCACCGCGCGGCGGTTCATCGACATCGCCGCGAGCTCGAGGTTCTCCTCGACCGTCAGCGGCCGGATGACGCGGTGACCCTCGGCGAGGATCACGATCCCCCGGCGCACCAGGGCGGGCGTGTCGGCCCTGCCGATGTCCTCCCCGTCGAACTCGATGCGCCCGCCCCGCGGCCGGACGCCCCCGGAGATCGCACGCAGCAGCGTGGACTTGCCCGCGCCGTTCATGCCGACCAGGCCCACCACCTCCCCCGGTGCGACGGCGAGATCCACGCCGTGCAGGACCGGCGCGTGCTGTCCGTACCCGACGGTGACATCCTGCAGTTCCAGCAGCGCGCTCATCGTGCTCCTCCGAGATAGGCGGCGATGACGTTCTCCTGCGCCAGCACCTCGGCCGGCGCGCCCTCGGCGATCACCCTGCCGGACTGCAGCACGTAGATCCGGTCGCAGGCCGCGGTGATCAGCGGCAGGTTGTGGTCGACCAGCACGATGCCGATCCCCCGGGACGACAGCGCCCGGATGATCTGCGCGACCTCCTCCCGTTCGAACTCGGTGAGCCCCGCCCCGGGCTCGTCGAACAGGAGGAACGACGGGTCGAGCATCAGGTTGCGGGCGATCTCGATCATGCGCTGCACACCGTAGGGCTGCGCACCGGCGGGCTCTCCCGCCACATGCGCGAGGGCGAAGTCGGCGAGCAGCTTCATCGCACGCTCCCGGGACTCCCGGTCCTCCCGATGGGCGCGGGGCAGCCCGAGGGACTGCGACCACGAGCCGGAGCGGGCACGGCCGTCTCCGCCGAGCATCACGTTCTCGACGACGGTCAGGTCGGGGATGACCTTCGGGCTCTGGAAGGTGCGCCCGATGCCGTGCTGCACGATCTGGTGCTGACGCATCGACAGCAGGCTCTCGTCGTCGAGGGTGATGCTGCCGCTGGCGATGCGGACATCATGGGTCGCCGCGTTGAAGAGCGTGGTCTTGCCGGCGCCGTTGGGGCCGATCAGCCCGACGACCTCGCCGGTGGAGACCTCGGCCGACGCCCTGTCCAGGGCGACGGTCCCGCCGAAGGTCACCGTCACGTCCCGGAAGCGGAGAGTGTGCTCCCCTTCCGGGATCGTGACCGACCGCGCCGCATCGGTGATCGCCCGGATGTCCGCGGTGTCGAGCGTCGCGGGCGCCTCCTCCGCCGGCGCCGGATCGCCCGGGAGCGCAGGGGTCGCACGGCGACCGCGGACCCGTTCCCACAGCTGGGACAGGGCCCCCGCGATGCCGCCGCGCGTCAGGATGACGAGGACGAGGATCCCGATGCCGTAGATGAGGTCCTGCGCGGTGCTGGTGGCCAGCGACAGCTCGTCCATGACCAGCAGGGCGAGGACGCCGAAGAGGGGGCCCCAGAAGTACCCGGCGCCACCGAGGATGACCGCCAGCAGCAGCGCGATGAGGCGGCCGAAGCTGAAGGTGTCCAGGTCCATCACCAGCTGGAAGTGCGCGAACAGCGCACCGGCGAGGCCGGCGAGGCCTCCGGCGATGGCGAACGCCACCAGCCGCGTCCGCGCGGTGGACAGCCCGACCGACGAGAGGATGCGCGGCGTCTCGCGCAGCGCGGTGAACTTGCGCCGCATCGCCGAGCGATGGATGCGCGCCACCAGCTCGAAGGCGAGCCAGGCGAACACCGCGACGAGCCAGAAGTACTCGATCTCCCCGCCGAACAGCGGAGTGCCGAAGAACTCCGGCGACGGGATGAAGTAGATGCCGTTGGTGCCGCCGCTGAACTCGGGCCAGTTGATGAGCACCTCGGCCACCGCCAGCGCGAAGGCGAGGGTCTGGATGGCCAGGAACAGCTCGCTGAGCCGGCGGGAGGGCAGCGCCACGAGCACGGAGAGGACGGAGGTGGCCACGACCGCCACGACGAGGCTTCCCCAGAACCCCAGGGGCGTCCTCGTCTCGAGGTAGACGCAGAGGAAGGCGCCGAGCCCGTAGGTCATGACGTGGGCCATGTTGAAGATGCCCGCGTAGCCGTAGATGATGTTGAACGAGACGGTCAGGATGTAGGCGATCAGCCCGGCCGTCGCGAGGTGCACCGCATATCCGTTTCCGGATATGAGCAGCCCGAGGACGATCAGGACGAACGGGGCGGCGATGCGCACGCCGGTGAAGCCCCCGATCGCGGTGAGCAGCCGCTCCCGCACGGGGGGCACGGAGGTCGTCGATGTCGTCATCGTGCTCACACCCTCTCTGCAGACGCGCGGAAGACGAACAGGCCCTTCGCCCGGAACAGCAGCACCACGGTCAGCACGACGAACAGCGTCGCCAGCTGATAGCCGTGCGTGATGAACTGATCGGTGAAGGTCACGGCGAAGGCGGCGACCACCGCGCCGCCCATCGCGGAGAACATGTTGTCCAGGCCGCCGATGACCGCGGCCACCAGCGAGTACACCAGCAGGGTCGGCGCGACCTCGACCGAGACGCTCGCCAGAGACGCCTGGAACATCCCGCCGATCACGAGGCAGACCCCCGCGACCGTCCAGGCGATGAGGTCGAACCGCGCACTGCGCAGGCCGTACATCGAGGCGAGCTCCCGATCGTGCGCGACGGCCTCCAGGGCCCGGCCGACCAGCGTGCGGTCGAAGACGAGCCAGATCACCAGGACGAGGATCAGCGACAGGCCGATCACGACGAAGCGCTGGATCGCCGTCTGATAGTCGCCGATCTGGACCGTTCCGGGCACCCAGGGCTGGATCACCGTCGGATCGCCCCCGAAGACGCTCCGGGTGACGAAGTTCAGCAGGAGCCCGACACCGAGGGAGGCGAGCGTGAGCCCGATCGGAGACACCCCCCGGCGCTGCGCCGGGCGGATGGCGACGATGTAGGTGAGCGCCCCCACGACGGCACCGGCGACGAGGGTGATCAGCGCACCGATCAGCGAGTTGCTCCAGGCGCTCGCCGCGGCGGCGGTCGCGGCGGCGAAGACGGCGACGTTGCCGGCTCCGAAGTAGACCACTCCGCTGACCCGGTACACCAGGCTCACGGAGGCGACCAGGGGGATGAGGACGGCGACCAGCGACAGGCTGGTCACGAGATATCCGATCAACAGCACTCACTTCCTTGTGGGTATCGGTCGGCTTCAAAACAGTTAGCGTAGTGAAGTATTGCGACCACGGTAGCAAGATCGGAGGCCGATTGCCAAGCTCTCGCCCCAGACTCCTGCCGTATAGTTAACTAAGTACAGGACTTTTCGCACGAACCACGAAGGAGTGGCGGCCATGGAGAACAGCCCCCTCGCCGGGATGCGCGTGCTCGACCTGTCGAGCTTCGTCGCCGGCCCCTCCTGCACGATGACGCTCGCCCAGCTGGGCGCCGACGTGCTCCGCCTCGATCCCTCCGGCGGAGGCCCGGATCAGGCCCGGCTCCCCCTGGCCCCGGACGGCACCAGCCTCTACTGGGAGGGGCTGAACAAGGGCAAGCGCGTCGCCCGCGCCGACCTGCGCGGCGAGGAGGGCCGCGCCCTGGTCCGGCGCCTTCTCTCCGAGAGCGGCCCTGAGGGAGGGATCCTCGTCACCAACGCCGTCGGAGCGGAATGGCTCTCGGCCGCGCAGCTGCGCGACGCCCGGCCCGATCTGATCTCCGTGCGCCTAGAGGGACGCCCCGACGGCGGCAACGGCGTCGACTACACGATCAACTGCGAGACCGGCCTCCCCCTTCTCCACGGGCCCCGCGAGCTCGCCGCCCCCGTCAACGCGGTGCTCCCGGCATGGGACCTGCTCCTGGGCATGCACGCCGCGCTCGCCGTGCTGGCCGCCCTCCGCCGACGCGCGGCCGGCCTCGGCGGCGCGGACGTCCGGATCAGCCTCGCCGATGTCGCCGTGACGACCCTCGCCCATCTCGGCGTCGTCGCCGAGGCCGCGCTCGGCACCGAGCGGGAACGCGACGGCAACCACCTCTACGGCACCTTCGGCGTCGACTTCGCCACGGCCGACGGTGAGCGGATCATGGTCGTCGCCCTCACCCGCCGGCACTGGCGGGCCCTCGTGGAGACGACCGGCACGGCGCCGCTCGTCGGCGCGCTGGAATCCCACCTGGGCGTCGATCTCACCGACGAGGGCGCCCGGTTCGGCCACCGCGACCTGCTCGAGGCGCTCTTCTCCCCCTGGGTCCGCGCCCGTACGCGAGAGGAGGCGTCCGCCGCCCTCGACACCGCCCAGATCCCACACGGCCGCTACCGGAGCATCAGGGGGATGGTCGGCGACGCGGACGGGCTGCTGCGCCGCAGCGGCCTCTTCGACGAGATGGGCCACGGCGACGGCAGCTACCCCGTCCCCCGCTCCGTGCTGCGCACCGACGACTGGGAGGCACCGTCACCGGCCCGCCCGGCCCCGGTCGCCGCCAGCGACGTCCTGGCCGAATGGGCCACCTCACCACAGGGAGAAGAGAGCTGATGCTCGCCGTACGAACAGACCCCACGACCGCGCCCGGCGTGCTGCGGGTGGACGACATCCCCGAGCCCGTGCCCGAGCCCGGCGAGGCGCTCGTCGCCTTCGAGGGCTCGGCGCTCAACCCCGCGGACCGGAAGATCCGCGACGGGCTCATCATCCCGCGCGCCGGCCGGGCGCCCTGGACCCTGGGCTGGGACCTCGTCGGACGGGTCCGCGCCGGCGGCGAGCTGCCGGCCGGGACCCGGGTCCTCGCCCTCATCGCGATGGCGGGCCACGGCGGGGGCACCTGGTCGGAGTCCGTCGCCGTCCCCGCGCACGCGATGACGCCCCTCCCGGAGGAGGTCGACGCCGAGATCGCGGCGCAGCTCCCGCTGACCGGCACCACGGCGATGCAGGCGATCGCCGATGCCGGCCCGGGTGACGAGGAGGTGCTCGTGGTCGGCGCCGGCGGTGCCGTCGGGGCTCTGGTCGTCCAGCTGCTCGTCGCCGCAGGCCGGCCCGTGCGCGGCCTCGTCCGCGATCCGGAGCGGGTCGCCCCGCACGTCCGCGCCACCGGCATCCCCCTCCGGTCCGCGCGGATGCCCGGCACTGCCCCCGCCGCCGTCGTCATCGACGCGGCCGGGCTCGGCGACGGCTCGCTCGTCCGGCCCGGCGGTCGCTACGTCACCGTGGTGCCCGGCTGCGAGCCCACCGCGCTTCCGGACGGGGCCACCGGCACCGTGGTGCGCGTGACCCCGTCCGGCGATCGCCTCGCCGAGCTCATCGAGGGACTCCTCGCCGGGCGCATCCGCGTCCCCGGCGCCCTGGCGTTCGCCCTCGCGGACGCCCCGCAGGCCTTCGAGGCGCTGAACGGCGCGAACGGGCGACGCATCGTCCTCCGCGGAATCCGCTCCGCGGCACCCCGACCAGGAAGGAAGACGAGGGAGTCATGACCGCGACACCCCGATCCGCAGGCGCCCTCCGCTGGGGGATCCGCCGCAGCTTCGTCGACTACGTCCGCTCGCTGGAGGACGGAGAGATCCTCCTCTCGGGCGATGCCGCCGAGCTGGACGACGGCCGCTTCGAGTTCCCGCTCCGCTCGGCCGACGGCATGGATCCCGCGACCGGCACCGGCACGCTGGAGTTCTCCGGCGGCGTGTCGCTCAGCGGGCACTTCGGCATGATGGCGCTCACCGTCCAGGACCCCTCGGTCGAAGTGGGCCCGGACGGCGCGACCGTCACCGCCCTGATCGACGGGGTCCGGATCCCTCTCGCCGACATCGACCTGACACCGGCCGCCGGCGGCGGGGGCGTGCACGCGGAGGGCATTCCCGCCCGGCTCAGCGACGACGGCGCGGCGGCGTTCCACGGTCAGTACGCGCCGGGCGACGCCCTGGATCCCCTCGCGCTGGAGGTGCCCGTCGCGGACCCGGGGGAGACGGCGAGCGCGCCGGTCGCACGGACGCTGCCCGACCCCTCGGTGCACCTGGCGCTGTCGATCGTGGAGCGGGTGGACGAGGCGGAGGGCATCGTCTCCCTCACCCTCGCCGACCCTGCCGGGCGGAGCCTGCCGGAGTGGACCCCCGGCTCGCACATCGACGTGCACCTGGCCGACGGCCTCGTCCGCCAGTACTCGCTCTCCTCCTCGTCGGAGGACCATGAGCGCTGGCGCATCACCGTCCTCCGAGAGCAGGGCGGTGCCGCCTCCGAGCGCATCCACTCCGCCCTGGAGCCCGGCGGGACCGTGGAGGTCAGCCTGCCCCGCAACACCTTCGCGCTGACCCCCGCTCCCCGCTACGTCTTCGTCGCCGGCGGCATCGGGATCACGCCGCTGGTGCCCATGATCGAGGCCGCGGAGCGCTCCGGTGCGGAATGGGTGCTGGTCTACTCCGGCCGCTCCCGCGCACGCATGGCGTTCGTCGAGGAGCTCGCCGGTCACGGCGAGCGGGCGCGGCTGGTCGCCACCGCCGAGGAGCCCCGCGTGGACTTCGAGGAGTACTTCGCCCGGCCGCAGCCCGGCACCCTCGTCTATGCCTGCGGGCCCGAGCGCCTGCTGCAGGCGCTCGAACAGGCGACCGCCGCCTGGCCGGAGGGCTCCCTGCACACGGAGCGCTTCGTCGCACGGGAGTTCGACGACTCCGCCGACGTGGAGTTCGAGGTCGAGTTCGCCGACAGCGGCGTGGTCGCGACCGTCCCGGTGGGGCGCTCCATCCTCTCGGTCGCGGAGGAGCACGACATCCCGGTGATCTCGTCCTGTTCCGAGGGCACCTGCGGCACCTGCGAGTCCGTGGTGCTGGCGGGCATCCCCGACCATCGGGACTCCATCCTCACCGATGCCGAGCGCGCCGCCGGGAAGACCATGTACATCTGCGTCTCGCGCTCGAAGGGCGGGTGCCGCCTCACCCTGGATCTGTGAGCGGGACCCGGGAGATTCCGGCGTCCCGCCCAATCGGTTTACTATGACAAACAATTGCATGGGAGCGTGCGCGATCCCCATAATGCTCTAAAGGACGGAATCGCCCCATGACCACAACGCACTCGGCCGACACCGGCACCCCGATGGACATCAGCCAACCCGACCTCATCCGGCTCCGGATGACGCTCGGGCGTCTCGGGCGGATGCTCCGGCAGCAGAGCGACGAGGATCTCTCGCACGCGCTGATCGCCCTGCTGTTCGCCATCCACCGCGCCGAGCCGGTCTCCGCCAAGACCCTCGCCGAGGATGAAGGAGTGACCCCCCCGGCCGTCACCCGGTCGCTGCGCCGGCTGGAGCAGCTCGGCTACATCACCCGCGAATCCGACCCGAGCGATCGGCGCGCCCAGATCATCCGCCTCTCCCCCACCGGCGAGGAGATGCGGGTGGAGCTGCTGCATCAGCGCGACATCTGGCTCAGCGAGCACCTGCGCGAGCTCACCGCCGAGGAGATCGCGCGCCTCATCGACGCCCTGCCCGCGCTGGAACGGCTCACCGGCCTCAACAGCAGCCGCTGAGCCGCGTCACCGGCTCCCGCGATCCGTGCCCGGGGGCCGGGCGCCCGGATCGGTGCGCCCGGCCGCGCCCGCACGGCCGGCCCCGTCTCCGCGCACCGGCGCCGCCTCTCGGCCGGTGCCGCGGCGCTCCAGCACGCGCACGGCCCGACCCAGGCGATGCACGAGCTCATCGATCTCGGCCTCCGTGACGGTGAGCGGCGGGGCGATGATGCACGCGTCGGTGTAGCCGCCCGTCGCGGGATAGACGAGGAGACCCTGCCGGAGCGCCTCCGCCGCGAGCAGCGCCGCGAGCGCACCGGGCGGGCCCGCCTGGTCGTCCTCCTCGCGGACCAGCTCGACCGCCCGGAGGAGCCCGGCGCCGCGGGTCTCGGCGAGCAGGCGATGCCCGGCCAAGAGCTCCCGGAGACGATCGTCCAGATAGGCGCCCCGCTCCGCGGCCCGTTCGACCAGGCCCTCCTCGACCAGGACGTCGAGGACGGTCTCGGCGACGGCTGCGGAGAACGGGTTCCCCGCGTAGGTGTGCCCGCCCGGGCTTCGGCCCGAGCCCTCGGCGAGCGCCCGGAGGACGGGCTCGCCGACCAGGGTCGCCGCGATCGGCGAGGCGCCGGCGGCGACCCCCTTCCCCAGCGCCACCAGGTCCGGGACGACCCCGTGGTGCTCGCAGGCCAGCATCCGCCCGGTGCGGCCGAGCCCTGTCATCACCTCGTCCGCGATGAGCAGGACCCCCTCCCGGGTGCAGATCTCCCGCAGCCCGCGCAGATATGCGCCGTCGGGGATCGCCGCGCCCAGGGTCGCCCCGCCGACGGGCTCGAACACCACCGCGGCCAGCTCCTCCGCGCACTCCCGGATGATCCGCTCCGCCTCGCCCACGAGGTCCGCCGTGGTCCGCCGCGGCGAGCCCCCGTCGCCGGGGACCGCGAACGGCGAGGGCAATCGCGGGAAGTCGAGCGCGAGGGCCCCGAAGCCCGACCGGCGTGCATGTCCCGACAGCGACAGCGCGCCGAGGGTGTTGCCGTGGTAGGACCGGGCGTGCGAGAGGAAGCCGGCGCGTTCCCGGCCGCGCTCCCGGTGATACTGGATCGCGAACTGCATGGCCGCCTCCACCGCCTCCGAGCCCGAGTCCACGAACCAGACGCCCGCGAAGCCGGTGAGCCCCGAGAGGCGCGCCGCCAGGCGCTGCAGGGCCGGCGGCGTGAACGCCCCGCGGTGGGTGAAGGTGACCCGCTCGGCCTGCTCCCTCATGGTCTGCACCACCCGGGGATGCGAGTGGCCGAGGTTCACGGCCATCGCACCGGAGCAGCCGTCGAGGTAGGCGGTGCCGGCGGTGTCGTAGACCCACACCCCCCGGGCGCGGTCCACACCGGGCAGCTCGGCGCCCAGGACGTTCTGGATGAGTGCTGCGGTCATCGTCGACCTTCCTTCGCTGTGGGGTGTCCGAACGGATCAGAGGCGGCGGCCGTCAGAGGACGGCGCGCACGGAGATCTCCACCCGCATGCCCGGGTGCGCCAGGCCGGCCACGGCCACGGCCGTCCACACGGGCGGGTGATCGGGCAGGGTCCGCCGGAAGTGCGCGGCGATCCGGTCGAGCGGGCCCCGCTCCATCGCGCCGCCGGGCACCGGATCGACGTGATAGCTGGTGACGGCGACCACGTCCGGCCAGCCCGCGCCGGCGGCCCGGAGCACCGTCTCGACGTTCGCCAGCGCCCGATCCACCTGCTCCGCGGTGTCGGCCGCGAAGCTCCCGTCGCCCTCCGCGCCCGACTGCCCGGAGATCTCGAGGACTCCTCCGACGATCACCGCCTGGCTGATGTGGAAGCGATCCCGCTTCGCGCGGCCGGCGGGGTCCGCCGGGACGACGTACTCGATGCGCTGGCCGGACAGACGACCTCGCCGGAGGATGCGCTCGGCCCCCTCGCGCCCGGGCGCACCGGCCGCCGACGGGTCCGCTCCCGGAGGCCCGGTCACGGCCTGAGCGCCAGCGGCAGGCGCTGGGGCGTGCGCAGCGAGCGCCCGCCCCAGACGATCTCGCCGTCCTCGACGAGCTCGACCTCCGGGAACCGCCGGGCCATCTCCCGGAAGAGCGCCACCGCCTCCATCCGGGCCAGGCCCGCCCCGAGGCAGGAGTGCGGTCCCATCCCGAACCCGACGTGCCGCCGCGCCTCGCGCCGCGAGATGTCGAGCCGGTCCGGGTCGGAGAACACCGCGGGGTCCCGGTTCGCTGCGGCGAGGACGCCGATGACGGCGTCGCCCGCCGAGATCTCGACCCCGTCGATGACCCGGTCCTGGATGGCGACGTAGGGCAGGAAGTGCGCCGGCGTCACGAAGCGCGTGAGCTCCTCGACCGCCGCCGGGGTGCGGTCCGGCTCGGCCACCAGCAGGCGCCACTGGTCGCGATCGGCGAGCAGGCTCTGCATCCCGATCGTCAGGAGGTTGCTGGTGGTCTCGTGCCCGGCGAAGATCATCAGCGCCACCATCTGGCGGCACTCCTCGATCGTCATCGCACCGGAGCGCTCCGACTCCAGGAGAGCGGCGATGAGGCCCGGCGTCCCGCCCGAGTCCCGATGAGCGCGGATCAGCTCGTCGATGTAGCCGAGCAGTCCCGCGTACGCCGCATCCGCGGCGATCGCGGCGTCTTCGGAGTCGGCGTTGAACTTGTTCTCCGCGATGAGCTTGGCCCAGGAGTGGATCAGCTCCAGGTCGTCGAAGGGGATGCCGAGGAGGTCGCCGAGGACCGTCAGGGGGAGCGAGTAGCCGAACCGCTTGAAGTCGACCGGGCCGTCCTCCCGCTCCAGTGCGTCGAGCCCCTCGGCGACGCGACGCTGCACGCTCTCCTCCATCTCCTCCTTGAGGGAGCGCGGCGCGAACGGCGGCTGGACGACCGCCCGGACCCGCGGGTGGTCCGGCGGATCCATCCGCACCAGCTGACGGAACTCGTGGTCCAGGACGCGATCGAAGGACTCGCGTCCCTCCGCGGAGAAGCGGCGGCGAGCCTGCTCATAGGGCTCGGAGTACCGGGTCCGCGCGCGACTGTAGAGGACGTTGTTGTCGCCGAGCAGCTCGCGCACGTCCCGGTGGGAGCTCAGCACGACGGAGCCGCCGAGGCGGAGCACCGGGCTCGTGTCGCGCAGCTCGTTCCAGGTCGGGAACGGATCGGCGAGGAGATCCGCATCCCCTGCGAAGAGGCGGCCGACGCGCTCCTCCAGATCGGCCCCGCTCACGGCAGCATCCCCTCGGCCCCGTCTGAATCGGTCCCGTCGAAGGTGAAGGGCGAGAGGAAGGGGATGCCCGCCGCCTCGGCCGCGGTGCGGATGACGTCGCCGAGCTCCGCGGCGATCTCGTGCGAGACGAGCTCGATCCACATGCCGGGCGACTCCTCGCTGTAGTGGAAGGTGGCGCGGCCGATGCCGCCGTCGTCGGCGACGCCGGAGAGCTCCATCCGGAACCCCCGCTCCTCCAGGTCGGCGGCGGCGGCGCGCAGGTCGTCGGTGAAGTAGCCGAGGTGGTGGACCCGGCGACCGCCCGTGAGACCCAGGTAGGGCGTCGCGTCGATCTGCTCCAGCAGCTCGATGTGGTGCGGGCCCTGCAGCGAGTAGGTGAAGCGCACCTCCCGGCCGGCGACGCCCTCGGGGCCGCGCATCGGGACCGTGGAGGTCAGCGGCGGCGCCCAGGAGAGGCCGAGGGCCTCCCCCCAGGATGCCATCGCCTTGTCGAGGTCGTCGACGATGATCCCGGTGTGGAAGAGCTTCAGCTGGGGACGGGCCATGGGAATCCTCCGATCACAACAGTGTGTTCGCGACAGCGCGCAGTGATATACTACACGTGGCTAACTAATTGCGACAGGGGGCGTCCCCTCTCCTGCGCATCCGGACCAAAGGAGGTCGGCACCATGCCGCGTTCCGTTCTCATCGTCGGCGCCAGCGGCCTGGTCGGATCGGCGGCCGTGGAGGAGTTCGCGCGGGACGGATGGGAGGTGACCGCCGTCTCCCGGCGCGCACCCGAACGGGAGGGCGACACCCCCGTCCGCCACCTCCCGATCGATCTGCTCCGGCCCGCCGAGGCCGCGGCGGCGATCCGCGGTCTCGGCCCGATCAGCCACCTCGTCTACGCCGCCGCCTTCGAGAAGCCGGGGCTGGTCGCCGGCTGGTCCGATCCGGAGCAGATGGAGACCAACCGCCGGATGCTCGAGACGGTCCTCGGCGCCTTCGGCGCCACCCCGCCCGAGCACGTCACCCTGTTGCAGGGCACCAAGGCCTACGGCGTGCACCTGCACCCGATCCCGCTGCCCGCCCGCGAGCGGCAGCCCCGCGATCCCCACCCCAACTTCTACTGGCTGCAGGAGGACCTGCTCCGCGAGTACGCCGCCCGCACCGGTGCGGCCTGGACGATCTTCCGTCCGGTGCAGATCGTCGGGCCCGTCTACGGCGTCGCCTACAGCACTCCCCCGGTCATCGGCGCCTATGCCGCGATCGCCCGCGAGACCGGGGAGCCGTTCGCCTTCCCCGGCGGACGCTTCGCACCGGTGCAGGCGGTGGACGTCGGCCTCGTCGCCCGCGCCATCCGCTGGGCGGCCGAGGCCCCCGCGGCCCGGGGCGAGCACTTCAACCTCACCAACGGCGAGGTCTTCTCCTGGGCGGAGATGTGGCCCGTCTTCGCCGACGTCTTCGGGATCGAGGCGGCCGAGCCCCGCCGCCGACGCCTCGCCGAGCTCCTGCCGGAGCACGCGAGGACCTGGGACCGGATCGTCGCCCGGCACGGACTGCGGCCGCTCCCCCTGGAGCGACTGCTCGGCGCGTCCCACCAGTACGCGGACTACACCTTCGGCGTCGATCTCGACGGCCCCGCCGTCCCGGCGCTGGTGAGCACCGTCAAGGTCAAGGCCGCCGGGTTCACGGAGGTGCGCGACACCGAGGAGATGTTCCGCGACGTCCTCGGCCGGCTCATCGCGCGCGGGGTGCTCCCCGCTTGAGCCGCGCGGGCCGCATCGGCCCTCAGGCCCGCGTGGCGCTCCCGCGGGACGGGCGGGCCGGCCGGAGCAGCAGCTCCGCGACCTCGTCGGGCGCGTCCAGCATGACCTCGTGGCCGGTGCCGATCTCCGCGACGGTCCACCCCCGCGTCCCCGCCAGGCGCTCCGCCTGAGCCCGGTAGGGGTTCGCCGCCCACCCGGTCGCCAGGACGAACTCCCGGGGAAGCGCCTCCACCGCCCCGCTCAGCACGATGCGCTGCAGGAAGGCGGCCAGCGGCATGGGCGTCATCCGCTGGCGCACGTCCTCCCGGTCCGCCGCGTTGACCGCGAGCACCTCCACCGGCGGCGGCGCGATCCGCCATCCCGTCTCCGCGACCCCGGCGACCCATCCGGCGACGCTCGCCGGGAAGAGGTCGGCGTTCGAGCGGCCGTGCTCGGGGACCACCGCGTCGAGGTACACCAGCCGGTCGATCCGCGACGCCTCCCGGTCGGCGGCGACGGTGGCGGGCAGGCCGGAGAAGGAGTGCGCGACCAGGGTCACGTTCCGCAGGTCCCGTCCGCGGAGCTCCGCGAGCAGATCCTCCGTGTAGACATCGACGTTCTGGTCCGCCTGCAGCCCGCCTGCCCGCTCGCCGAGCCCGCTGAGCGAGGGGCTCACCACCTCGTGCCCGGCGGCGCGCAGGCGCTCGGCCACCCGCTCCCACCACCACGGCCCGCGGAAGGCGCCGTGCACCAGCAGATAGGTCACCATCGGATCACGCCTCCCCGCCGACCGCGGCGGACGCCTCGTCCAGCCGGGCGAGCTGCTCCGGGGTCAGCCGCACCCGCGCGACCGCGGCGAGCGCGTCCAGCTGCTCCGGTGTGCGCGCGCTCGCGATGGGCGCCAGCACCGTGGGCTGCGCGCAGAGCCAGGCGAGCGCGACCGTGGTCCGCTCGGCACCGAGCTCCCCGGCGATCTCGCCCAGCAGGTCGACGACCACGAGGCCCTCCGGAGACAGGTACGGCGCGGCGTACCTGTTCCGGGGCGAGGCGGCGACATCCGACGGGGTGCGGTACTTCCCGGCGAGGAAGCCGCTGGCCAGGGCGAAGTAGGGGATCACCGCGAGCCCGTGGCGCTCGGCGACGGGGCGCAGCGCGGTCTCGAAGGCGCGACGGTGCACGAGGTTGTAGTGCGGCTGGAGATACCGGGGGCGGGCGAGCCCCCGCTCCTCGGCGATCGCCGCCCACGCCTCGATCCGCTCGGCCGGTGCGTTGGACACCCCGATCTCGGCGACCCAGCCGCGCTCGACGAGCTCGTGGAAGGTCTCGGCGATCGCCTCGATCGGCTGCTCCGGATCGTCGTAGTGCGCGAGATAGACGTCGATCCGCTCGACCCCCAGACGCTCCCGCGACGCCTCCGCCGCGGCGAGCACCGTGCTCCGCGCCAGACCGGAGAGCTCGGGGTGCCGTCCGGCCTTCGTCATGACCGAGATCCGGTCCCTCCCCCGTGCGGCGAGCCACCGGCCGATCATCCGCTCCGACTCGCCGCCCCGGTGCCCCGGCGCCCACGCGGAGTACACGTCGGCGGTGTCCACGAGGGAGCCCCCGGCGGCGACGTAAGCGTCCAGCACCGCGAAGGAGGCCTCCTCGTCGGAGGTCCATCCGAAGGTGTTCCCGCCCAGGATCAGGGGGAACCCCGTGACCCGGTCGATCAGTCCCGCGGTCATGCCCGCTCCTTTCGTGCGATCAGCTCCGACGCCAGCGCCACCTGATTGAGCGCGGAGAACCGGGAGACGCCCTGCAGCCGGTCCCACCCTCCGGACCAGCCGACCCGCGTGGCCACCTCGTACACGGGACCCCCGCCCCGGACCGCCGCCTCGATCTCCTGCAGGCGACGCTCCTGATGCTCCCGGATCCGGCCGATGCGGGCCACCGGGTCCTCGATCGAGCGGGCGTGCCCGGGCAGGAGCCGGCGCGGCCGGGCGGCCTCCAGACGGTCCAGGGAGCGCAGATACTCCTCGAAGGGGTTCCCCTCGCCGGGCCCGCCGAGCCCGACCCCCGGATTCTGATCGGCCAGGACGTGATCGCCGACGAACGCCGTCCCGCTGCGGTGCTCCAGCACGCAGACGTGCCCATGGGTGTGCCCGGGCGTCTCGATCACCTCGAGGTCCAGCCCCGGCGCCTCCAGTCGTTCCCCGCCGACCAGCTCACGGTCCACCTCGACGCGCTCCCCCGAGGCGACGGGGCGCAGTGCCACGACGCGCAGCGCGGGCCATTCGGCGGGCGGCACGCCCCAGGAGTCGAACAGCTCGTCGGGATCGGTGCCGACGTAGGCCGCGCCCGAGCGCATCGCCTCGGCGTCGGCGCGGTGCATGGCCACCCGCGCGCCGGCCCGGCCGCGGATCCGCGCCGCCATCCCGGCGTGGTCGAAGTGCGCGTGGGTGAGCGTCACCGAGACGACGTCGTCCCATGTCCGGCCGATCCGCGAGATCCGGCCCTCCAGCGTCGCGAAGTTCGCGTCGGTGTCGGCTCCGGCGTCGATCAGGTGCAGGCCTCCCGCGCGGTCCTCGAGGAGGTACGCCCAGGAGGTCCGGCGGCGAGGGCCGGGCAGGTCCATCTCGATCGCCTCGATCCGGACCTCGCTGTCCTGACCCGTCATCGGTCGCCCCTTCGGTGCGGCTTCGCCACGGCGGCCACCCTGGCCACAAAAACAATACTAGGTGAACTATATTGCCGGAAGATCGTCGCCGTGCGCCGGACGCGGTCGCGCCCGCTGGCTCGCCAGCACCCCGATCAGGATGATCGCCCCGCCCACCGGCTCGTACCAGTGCAGCGGCTCGGCGAGGAGCCCGACGCCCAGCACCACTCCGACAACCGGCATGAGATAGGTCACCGTGGCCATCCGGGTCGCCCCCCAGTCCTGCACGAGTCGCGCGCTCCACACGTAGGCGATCCCGGTGCCCAGGACCCCCAGGGCGACGAGCGAGAGGATCGCCCCCGGCTGGACGGCGGTGACGACCGGCCGGGTGACCGGCGCGATCATCAGCAGCACCCCCGCCGTCAGCCAGACCTGCATCGCCCCCAGCGGAAGCGCCTCGTGTCCCCGCCCGGAGACGAAGCGGCGCATGTACACCAGGCCGAAGCCGTACAGCGCCGCCGAGGTGAGCATGGCCAGCTGCGCCGGCAGGGCCATGCCGGTCAGCTCCGTGCCGATGAGCGTCCAGGGCCCCAGCAGCACCACGACGCCGACGACGCCGACGACGACACCGATGATCTGCACGCCGGTCAGCCGCTCGCGGCGGAGCAGGAGCGGGGTGAAGGCCACCGTGAACATCGGCGCCGCCGCGTTGGTGATGGCCGCGAGGCTGCTCGGGATGTACTGGCCGACCCAGGCGGTGAGCATGAAGGGCATCGCCGACTGCGCCAGCGCGACGACGACCATGTGCGCCCAGAGAACCGGGTCGCGCGGGATCCGCCGCCGGAGCACGAGGACGATCGCCAGGAGCGAGAGCCCGCCGAGCACCGATCGGACCAGGGCGACCGCCGACGGGGAGAAGCCCTCCAGCGACAGCCGGATGAGCAGGAAGCTCGAGCCCCAGACCAGGACGAGAAGGACGTAGAGGAGCCTGTCCACCCAGGCTCGAGATGACATCGTCTCACCCCGCCGACCGGGCGCTCATCGATGCGCGAACCGCGGCGGGCGGCGTTCGAGGAAGGCGGAGATCCCCTCGGCGTGGTCCTGAGTCGCGAAGGCGGCGTGGAAGAGCCGGCGCTCGTGCGCCGTCCCGGCCGTCAGCGTCGAGTCCGCGGCGTGCGCCACCGCCTCTTTCGCCAGCATCACCACCGGCAGCGAGTACTCGGAGATCGTCGCCGCCACCGCCAGCGCCTCGGTCAGCACCGCCTCGTCCGGCACCACGCGCGAGACCAGCCCGATGCGCTCCGCCTCGGCCGCGTCGATGGTGCGCCCGGTGAGGATCATGTCCATCGCCTTCGCGGGGCCGATCGCGCGGGTGAGCCGCTGGGTACCGCCCATCCCGGGGATCAGCCCGAGCTTCACCTCCGGCTGGCCGAAGACGGCGCCCTCTCCTGCGACGACGACGTCGCAGAGCATCGCCAGCTCGCACCCGCCGCCGAGCGCCGCGCCGCGCACCGCAGCGACGAGCGGGGTCCGCACCCGGGCGAGCCCCTCCCACGCAGCGAACAGGTCGCCGGCGAACGCCTCGGCGAAGTCGTAGCCGGCCATCTCGCGGATGTCCGCGCCCGCCGCGAAATGCGCCCCCGCCCCCTGGATCACGATGGCGCCGACCTCGGGGGAGGCGTCCCACTCCCGCACCGCAGCCAGGACGGCCCGCATCACCCCGGAGCTCAGCGCGTTCCGCGCCTGGGGCCGGTCGATGGTGACGATGCCGACGCGCCCATCGCGCTGGGTCGTCACCTCCTCGGTCACCTCTTCGGCGTCCGCTCCCGGGCCGGCGTCTCGTGCGCCATCGCTGTCCATATGGATCCTCCTGTCCTCCGCGCCGTCGCGGCCGTGACGGGCTCCGAGGGCTCGGAACCCGGGAAAACGCAGCTCCCGGTCGCGGACGCCTCTGCGCTCCGCCTGCCGCCTTTCACCCGTCCACGCCCCTCACCCGGCCCGGTACCCGGAGCCGCCGCCGGTCGCCGGCATGAGCGCCTGGGAGAGCCCTCCGTCGACGAGCAGGTTCGCACCGGTGATCTGCCTGCTCTCCGGGGACGCGAGGAAGAGGATCGCGCGCGCGACGTCCTCGCTCTCGCCGATCCGCCGGATCGGGACGGCGGCCTCGCGGCGCGCCCGGTTCCGCCGCTTCTCCTCGGTGTCGCCGCCGAAGGCGGGGGCGGTCATCCCCGACATCGTCGGCCCCGGGGACACGCAATTGCATCGGATGCCGTCCGGCCCCCACTCCACCGCCAGCTGCCGGATCAGCATCAGCAGGGCCGCCTTGCTCGCCGCATATGCCCCGAGCCCCGGCGTCGGCTGGGTCGCCGATATCGATGCGGTGGCGACGATCGCGCCGCGCGACTGCGCCAGCAGGGAGTGCGCAGCCCGGGCGAGCAGCCAGGCCGGGCGCGTGTTCACCGCGAACACCCGGTCGAAGGTCTCCACGTCCGTGTCGAGCAGCGAGCCGGGGGGATTGATCCCGGCGTTGCTGACCAGCGCGTCGAGCCCGCCGAGATGCTCCGCGCCCGCGGCGACCAGCCCCGGGATCTCGTCCGGTTCGCTCAGGTCGGCGACGACGGAGGCGATCCGGCCCGGCGCGGCGTCCCGCAGTCCCGCGGCGACCTCGTGCACCGCGGACGAGCGGTCGACGAGGAAGAGGTCCGCCCCCTCCGCGGCCGCGAGAAAGGCGACGGCGCGTCCGATGCCGCTCGCCGCTCCGGTCACGACCATGCGCATGGCGCGCACCCCCGCTCCGCGGGGGCGCGCGTTCCGGCGCGGATCGTCTCGGCGGCCGGGCCGGCCGCGCTCATCGCGGCGCCATGCGGATCGCGCCGTCGAGCCGGATCGTCTCGCCGTTGAGCATGGGGTTGGCCACGACATGCTCCACGAGCGCGGCGAACTCGTCCGGACGGCCCAGGCGCGACGGGTGAGGCACCTGCTCGCCGAGCGACGCCCGCGCCGCCTCGGGCAGGCCCTGCATCAGCGGCGTCTCGAAGATCCCGGGCGCGATCGTCACCACGCGGATGAGGGAGGAGGCGAGCTCGCGGGCCGCCGGCAGCGTGAGGCCGACGACGCCGGCCTTCGAGGCGGCGTAGGCGGCCTGCCCGATCTGCCCCTCGAACGCCGCGACGGACGCCGTGGTCACGATGACCCCGCGCTCCTCGCCGATCGGCTCCGTCTCGCGCATGGCCGCCCCCGCGAGCCGGAGCACGTTGAAGGTGCCCACGAGGTTGATCCGAACGACCCGCTCGAACACGTCCAGAGGGAGCGGCCCCTCGCGTCCGACGATGCGCCCCGGGGTCGCCACTCCCGCGCAGCTGACGGCGACCCGCAGCGGACCCAGATCAGAGGCCGTCCGCACCGCCTGGGCGACCTGCTCCCCGTCCGTGACGTCGGCGGGAGCGAACACCGCACCCAGCTCCTCCGCGACCTCCGCCCCTGCGGAGCCGGGGAGGTCGACGATCACCACCTGCGCACCCGCGTCCCGAAGCCGTCCCGCGGTCGCCCGTCCGAGGCCGGACGCACCTCCCGTCACGATGGCAGATGCCCTGTCGATTCTCATGGATCCTCCTGTCCACCGCGTCCCTGCGGTGCCGAGGGGCGGGAGCGATCCCGCATCCGGCTGACCATATAGTACATCAGGTTAATAAAATATCGATGCTCCACTCCCCCTCACCGCTCGACGCCGCTCTCCAAGAAGCACCGGGATCCTGCGCCGATCCCCGCACCCGCCGACCGCGGATGGACCAACCGGATTCCTCGTGTGAGACTGGACGGACCATGCGCTTCATCATCCGGGTCGTCATCAACGCGTTCTCGCTGTGGGTGGTCACGCTCATCCCGCAGCTGGGCGTGAACGTCACGCCCTTCGCCCCCGGCGAGACCCTCCAGTACGTGCTGACGCTCCTCATCGTCGCCGCGATCCTCGCCGTGGTGAACACCGTGATCGGCACGGTGATCCGCATCGTCGCCTTCCCGCTGTACATCCTGACCGTCGGCCTGATCGGGCTGGTCGTCAACGGCCTGCTGCTGTGGATCACCGCCTGGATCACGGGCTACTTCGGCTGGGGGCTCACGGTGGAGAGCTTCTGGTGGGGGGTCGTCGCCGCGCTCGTGCTGGCGATCCTCAACGCGGTGTTCGGCGCGATCCTGCGCCCGCAGCGCAAGCGCCGCTGAGCGCGCCGGAGACGCCGGCGACCGCGCTCCCCCCGCCCTCGGCGCGCACGAGCGCCCCCTCGGGATCCGGCAGAATAGAGCCATGTCCGACCGGGAGCCGTTCCGCGTCATCTTCGTGTGCACCGGCAACATCTGCCGCTCCCCCATGGCCGAAGTGGTCTTCCGCGCCTTCGCCGAGCAGCGGGGTCACGGTCGTCGCGTCGTCTCCCGCAGCGCCGGCACCGGCGACTGGCACCTCGGCGAGCGTGCCGACGGCCGCACCCTCGACGCGCTCAGCCGCCGCGGGTACGACGGGTCGCTGCACCGTGCGAAGCAGTTCACCCAGAACTCCTTCGCCGAGAACGACCTCGTCATCGCCCTGGACCGCACCCACGAGCGGGTGCTGCGCGAATGGGCCCGGGACGAGGACGAGGAGGGCAAGATCTCGCTCCTGCTCCCCTTCGACCGGGAGGCCACGGCACTGGACGTCCCCGACCCGTACTACGCCGACCAGGCGATGTTCGACGACGTGCTGACTATGATCGAGAACGCGAGCCTGAGCCTGTTCCGCCAGCTCGAACCCGCTCTCCGGCCGCCGCGCGAGGCGCCCCGATCAGGAGGATCCTCATGACCCCCGCCCCCTCCGGCTCCCTCGGCGACCAGCCGCTCAGCCCGCTCGACGGCCGCTACCGCCCCGCAGTGGCGGGGCTCGGCGACCACCTCTCGGAGGCCGGCCTCAACCGCGCCCGCGTCGAGGTGGAGGTGGAGTGGCTCATCGCCCTCACCGACCGCTCGCTCTTCGGGACCGCCCCTCTGGACGAGGGGGACAGGGAGCGCCTGCGCGCGCTGTACCGCGACTTCGGACCGGCGGAGATCGCCTGGCTCGCCGAGAAGGAGGCCGTGACGCGGCACGACGTGAAGGCGGTGGAGTACCTCGTGCGCGACCGCCTCGCCGCCCTCGGGCTGGACGCCGTCGCCGAGCTCACGCACTTCGCCTGCACGAGCGAGGACGTCAACTCCGCGGCCTATGCGCTCACCGTCCGCCGCGCCGTGCTCGACGTCTGGCTTCCGGCTCTGCAGAGCGTGATCGCGCGTCTGCGCGAGCTCGCCGTCGAGCACGCCGACGCCGCGATGCTCGCGCGCACGCACGGGCAGCCGGCGACCCCCACCACGATGGGCAAGGAGCTGGCCGTCTTCGCCTGGCGCCTGGAGCGCGTGGAGCGGCAGATCCGGGGCTCGGAGTTCCTCGCCAAGTTCTCCGGCGCGACCGGCACCTGGTCGGCGCACCTCGCCGCCGACCCCGACGCCGACTGGCCGCGGATCGCGCAGGAGTTCATCGAGTCGATGGGCATCGGCTTCAACCTCCTGACCACGCAGATCGAGTCGCACGACTGGCAGGTGGAGCTCTACGACCGCGTCCGCCACGCCGGCGGCGTCCTGCACAACCTCGCCACGGACGTCTGGACCTACATCTCGCTGGGCTACTTCGCGCAGATCCCGGTCGCCGGCGCCACCGGCTCCTCGACGATGCCGCACAAGATCAACCCGATCCGCTTCGAGAACGCCGAGGCCAACCTGGAGATCGCCGGCGGCCTGCTCGCCACGCTCTCGCAGACGCTGGTGACCAGCCGGCTCCAGCGCGACCTCACCGACTCCACCACGCAGCGCAACATCGGCGTGGCCCTCGGCCACTCGCTGCTCGCGCTGGACAACCTGCGCCGGGGCCTGAACGAGATCTCGCTCTCGCGCGACGTGCTGCTGGCCGACCTCGACGCCAACTGGGAGGTGCTCGGCGAGGCGATCCAGACGGTCGTCCGCGCCGAGGTCACCGCCGGCCGGTCCACGATCGCCGACCCGTACGCACTGCTGAAGGAGCTCACCCGCGGTCGCCGGGTGGGCGCGGCGGAGCTCGCCGAGTTCGTGCAGGGCCTGGAGATCGGCGACGAGGCGCGGCAGCGGCTGCTCGCCCTGACCCCCGCCACCTACACCGGCATCGCGGAGCGCCTGGCCCGCTGAGCCGGAGAGGGGACGGCTCGGGGGCACGGGCCGACGTGCGGCACGTCCCGAAGCGATACCGGCACGCCGGCGCCGCCACGGGATCCGCCGTGTCCGTCAGTCCTGCGGCTTCGCGGAGCCGTCGGCGCCGTTCTCGGTGTCCTCGTCCTTGGCCCAGAGCACCGGGCGGTCGACGGGCTTGGCGACCTGGGCGGGGTCCACGGCGAGGATGAGCATCGCCAGGATCAGGAGGGTGGCGATGAAGGAGATGCCACCGACCACGAGTCCGAGCACGACCGGGGTGAGCCCCTCATAGGTGCCCGTGGAGATCGCCATGTTGACCCGCTCGGTGAACGCGCCGGTCGAGACCAGCGTGACGAGCATGGCGAAGACGCCGCAGGCCAGGGCGATGCCGAGCAGGTGCAGCGGGCGCAGCAGCTGACGGCGGGTGGGCTTGTCGTCACTCATACGGAGCTCCCGTTCTCGGTCGCGGCGACGGCGGAGTCCCGGGCGACGGTGCCCGGGTCCGCCGGGGCGGAGGAGGCGGAGCTGCGAGGCGAGAAGCCCGCGATGCCGAGGAACACCGCGACGAGCGCGGCATAGGCGCCGAAGAGGCCGACGGCGAGGATGATGCCGGTGAGGGTGAACGCACCGGCGCCTTCGATCGTGTAGTCCCAGGCATACTGCACCGGCACGACCAGCAGCGCCGCGGCGAGCAGCAGGGAGAGCGCGCCGACGAGGATCGCGTCGCGTGCGGCGGGGTCGCCGGCCCGTCGTCCGCGGAGGCCGGCGATCAGCTCGACGGTGCCGGTGAGCACCGCCCAGGCGATGACGAGGACGAAGAACAGCAGCGCCGAACGCCAGCCGGGCACCCCGGCGACCATCCCCGTCGCCAGGCCGACCACCCCGAGAAGGAGGGAGGGGACGCGCCCGCCCGAGGGGAAGACGACCCACGCGGCGACCAGGTGGACCACGCCGGTCGCGATGGCGAAGCCGCTGAACACCGCCAGCCCGATCTCCGCGGAGTGGTCCGCCGAGAAGGTCACCATGAGGGCCGCGGCCGCGGCGAGCAGCGCGCGGAGCAGTTGCACGGTGCGCACGCGGAAAGCGGGGCGCACCGTGACGGCGGGAGCAGAGGGCATGTCCGATCCTCGGTGAAGGCGACGGGAGGGTCTCTCCAGTCTACGCGGGCCCCCGGCGGGGGTCGGCCCGCCGGCCGTCCGCGACGAGGAAAGGCACCCCGGAGGGAGGAACGGACCCACCGGATCACTCCTCAGGCC
>JBEBWQ010000001.1:0-48923 GCA_040392075.1 Microbacterium sp. | reverse complement strand
GCCGAGCACCCGGAGGTGCTCGACCGCGCTGCGCACGTCCTCTCGCTCGGGGACTACGTGCTGCGCGCGCTCACCGGCACGCTCGCGACCGGCACGGCCACCGCCGCCTGGACCGGCATGGTCGACCTGCGCACCGCCGACTGGTCGGACGAGGTGCTCGCCCTCGCGGGCATCGACCGCTCGCGGCTCGCCCCCGTCCACCACCCCGATCAGCCGCTGACGATCGACACCGGCCATGCCGCCGGGATCGCGGCACGCTGGCCCGCGCTCACCGATGCGCAGTGGTTCGCGGCGCTCCCCGACGGCCTGTCCGCCAACGTGGGACTGGGCGCGGCCACGTCCCGCACCGTCGGCGGCACGGCGGCGACCTCCGGCGCGCTGCGTGTGCTCGTGCACGACCTGCCGGACGAGCTGCCGGAGGGGCTGTGGTGCTACCGGGTCTCCCACGACCGCGCGATCGTGGGCGGTGCGCTCAACGACGTCGGCCGAGCGCTCGGCTGGTCCACGGCGACGCTCGGGCTGGACGAGGAGGCCCGCGCGGCGCTGCTCGGCGAAGATCCTGACCCGGCGACCCCGCTCGTGCTGCCGTTCTTCACCGGGGAGCGCGCGACCGGCTGGGCCGCCAACGCCCGCGCGGTCTTCACCGGCGTCGATGCGGCGACCGGACCCGCCGCGCTGCACCGCGCCGTCGTCGAGGGCATCGCCATCTCCTACGCCCGCGTCTTCGCGCAGCTGCGGGAGCTCGCCCCGGACGCCGCCGCCCTGCACATGGGCGGATCGGTCACCGACGACCATCCGGGCGTCCTCCCGATCATCGCGGACGTGCTCGGCATCCCGATCGTCCCCGTCACCATCCGGCGCTCCACGCTGCTCGGCACGGCGCTCCTGGCCCTGGAGACCCTCGCCCCGGCCGTCCCCCGCATCGCGCCCCCGCGCGCCACGCCGCTGGCCCCGCACCCGGAGCGCGGCGCGTACTACCGCGAGCGCATCGACCGCTTCGAGCGGGTGTACGGCGCGCTCTTCGGGTAAGGCGCCCTTCGGGGAGGGCGCTCTTCCCTCCCCAGCGACGATCTCCGAGAAGTTATCCCCATCGGGAGGATCGCCCCTTCCCCGGGCCGCGGACTCTGGCATTCTCGGTGCATCCCCCTCAGAATGAAGAGGTGCTCACCGTGAATGAACCCCAAGTCTGGACGATAATCGGCATCTTCGGCGGGACCATCGTCGGCCTGGTCACGCTGATCGCAACACTCTTCACCTCCACGATGAAGGCCGGGTTCGAGCGCCTCGACACGAAGTTCACAGCCCGGTTCGAGATCGTGGATATGCGCCTCGATCGTCTGGAGACGAAGGTCGACAACCTCGACAAGGGCATCGACGGGATAACGAAGAAGATCTACGGCATCGACCGCGACTGAACCCCCGGCGCGCTCTTCGGGGAGGGCAGACGCTCATGAAGGGCCTCTGCGACAGGCGGGGTGGCCCCTTCGACGAGCTCAGGGACCGGACTCCGTGCCTCTGCGTAACCGGGAGGGGGCTCAGCCGACCGGCCAGGCCTCGGCGAGGCGCTCGCGGACGTCGCCGAGCAGCTCGGGAAGCGCCCGGGTACGGGCGATGATGGGGAAGAAGTTCGAGTCCGACTTCCACCGCGGCACGATGTGCTGGTGCAGGTGCTCCTCCACGCCGGCCCCGGCGACCGCGCCCTGGTTCATGCCGATGTTGAAGCCGTCGCAGTTCGACACCGCCTTCAGCACTCGCATCGCGGTCTGGGTGAGCGTGCCGATCTCGGCGACCTCATCGGGAGTCGCCTGATCGTAGGTGGCGATGTGCCGGTAGGGGCACACGAGCAGGTGGCCGGAGTTGTAGGGGAAGAGGTTCAGCAGCACATAGGCGCGCTCCCCGCGGGCGACGATGAGGCTCTCGGCGTCGTTGCGGCCGGGGGCCGCGCAGAAGGGGCACTCCTCGCGCATCGGCTCGGGGCCGGCCTTGATGTAGGCCATCCGGTGCGGCACCCACAGGCGCTGGAACTCGTCGGGGACGCCCGCGAGGTGCGCGAGCGACTCCACGCCCGGCGCCTCCTCGACGCCGCGGCCCCCCGCCCCCGGGGCGTTCATGCCCGGGCTCCCGACGCGCGCCTGCCCCCCGGCGTGATCATGCCAGATCGCCCGCCGTGAGCACGCGGGCGTGCGCATCGATCGTCGCGCGGATCCGGGCGACCGCATCGGCGATCGGCACCCCGTTCTCCTGCGCCCCGTCACGGAAGCGGAACGAGACGGTTCCCGCGGCGCGGTCCTGCTCGCCGGCGATCAGCAGCAGCGGCACCTTCGCGGTGGTGTGCGTGCGGATCTTCTTCTGCATCCGGTCGTCGGCATGGTCGACCTCCGCGCGCACGCCCTGCGCCCGCAGCTGCGCGACGACGTCGTCCAGGTAGTCGCCGTATTCGGCGGCCACCGGCACGCCCATCACCTGCACAGGGGCGAGCCACAGCGGGAAGTCCCCGGCGTAGTGCTCGAGCAGGATCGCGAAGAAGCGCTCCACCGAGCCCAGCAGCGCCCGGTGGATCATCACCGGCCGGTGCCCCCGCCCGTCGGGGCCGGTGTACTCCAGCTCGAAGCGCTCCGGCTGGTTGAAGTCCAGCTGGATGGTCGACATCTGCCAGGTGCGGCCGATCGCGTCGCGCGCCTGCACCGAGATCTTCGGGCCGTAGAAGGCGGCCCCGCCCGGGTCGAGCACGAGCTGGAGGCCGGAGGCCTCGGCGACCTCGCGGAGGGTGTCGATCGCCGTGACCCACTGGTCCTCGTCCCCGAGGAACTTGGGGTTGCCGGGCTCGTTGGTCGACAGCTCCAGGTAGAAGTCGTCGAGGCCGTAGTCGCGCAGCAGCTTCAGCACCAGGTCGAGGTTGCGGGTCAGCTCCTCGCGCACCTGGTCCTGCGCCACGTAGATGTGCGCGTCGTCCTGGGTGAGGCCCCGCACCCGGGTGAGGCCGGAGAGCGTGCCGCTCTTCTCGTAGCGGTACACCGTGCCGAACTCCGCCAGGCGCAGCGGGAGCTCGCGGTAGCTGCGCGCACGCGAACGGTAGATGAGGTTGTGGAAGGGGCAGTTCATCGGCTTCAGGTAGTAGTCCTGACCCCGGCGGGTGACGTTGCCCTCCTCGTCCAGCGTCTCGTCCAGGTGCATCGGCGGGTACATGCCGTCGGCGTAGGTCTGCAGGTGACCGCTGGTGGCGAACAGGTCGGCCTTGGTGATGTGCGGCGAGTTGACCATCTCGTAGCCGTTGGCCAGCAGCTGCGAGCGCAGGTACTGCTCGATCTCGTAGCGGATGATGCCGCCGCGCGGATGGAACACCGCCAGTCCCGAGCCGATCTCGTCGGGGAACGAGAACAGGTCCATCTCGGCGCCGAGCTTGCGGTGATCACGACGCTCCGCCTCGGCCAGGCGCTCCTGATACGCGCGCAGCTCCTCCTTGGTGGGCCACGCGGTGCCGTAGATGCGCTGCAGCTGCGGGTTCTTCTCGCTGCCGCGCCAGTAGGCGGCGGCCACCCGGGTGAGGTCCCAGCCGTTGCCGACCATGCGGGTGCTGGGCACGTGCGGACCGCGGCAGAGGTCCTTCCAGGCGGTCTCGCCGTCCTTCGTGACGTTGTCGTAGATCGTCAGCTCGCCCTCGCCGATCTCGACCGAGGCGCCTTCGGCCGCGTGGGCGCCGGAGCCGGGCCCGCCGGCGAGATCGATCAGCTCGAGCTTGAACGGCTCATCCGCCAGCTCCGCCCGCGCCTCCTCCTCGGTGACGACGCGGCGCACGAAGCGCTGGCCGTCGCGGACGATGCGCTGCATCTCCTTCGAGATCGCCTTCAGGTCCTCGGGGGTGAACGGGGTCTCCACGCCGAAGTCGTAGTAGAAGCCGTCGGTGATGGGCGGGCCGATGCCGAGGTTCGCCTGCGGGTTGATCCGCTGCACGGCCTGCGCGAGCACGTGGGCGGTGGAGTGGCGCAGGATCGCGAGCCCGTCGGGGCTGTCGATCGTGACCGGCTCGACCTCGTCGGCCTCGGTCACCGTGGCGGCGAGGTCGGTGAGCACGCCGTTGACGCGCATGGCGACGACGGATCGGTCGGAGAAGAGGGCGAAACCGTCTTTCGACGGGGAATTGTCAGTCACAGATCACTCCCGGGGACTCTCCGTCCAGGCTACTCGCCTCCCGCCCGCCGCCACGAACGCGGGCTCGCCGCGCATCTGCCCGCCCGGCCGAACCGAGGAGGCATGCGGAGCCGAAGATCATCCTCGAACCGGCCCCGGCTCGGTGCATCTCCTCCTCCGGCAGAGACCTCTCGCTCGGGAGGACCGGCTCGTAGACTGGGGACATGTCGTCCGACCTCGTCGATCTCGCCGCCGCCGATCGGGCGCTGGCCGAGCTGCAGGAGGAGGCCGACTTCGCCGAGGCGCGGTTCGGGAAGGCCCACGGCGAGAGCCTGCGCCACTACCACGCCGCCCTCCTCCCGTTCCTGCGACAGGCCTTCGACCAGACCGCTCGCGCCGCGAACGAGCTGCGGTCCGAGCGCGACCGCGAGGGGCTGCGCCGCCACGCAGGCGACATCGCACGGCACATCTCGGCCGATGCGGCGGCCGTGCGCGCCCGCTTCCACGAGACCCTCGAACGGCACACCCCCACCGGTCCCGGCGCCCGGCACCTGGTGGAGGCGGCCATGGCCCGGGGCGTCACCGCCGCGGGCGTGTGGTGGGAGGGCCGTTTCCGCCTCGGCACGCTGAGCGCGCCCGCGGTCGCCGACCGCGACTGGCGCGACTACCGCCCCACCCCGGGCTGGGTGCCCTGGGCGATCGGCGGCGGCGTCCTCGCCGGGACCACGACGCCGCTCCTCCTGCTGCTCCTGATCTGAGCCTGCGGCGCGAGGACGGACCTCAGGCGCCGGGGGCGCGACCCGCCGAGGCAGCACGACGTGCGGCGGGCCGGCCGGCGAGGAACCAGGCGAGGGGGCCGAGGAGAGGCAGCAGGATCGCCAGGAGCGTCCAGCCGAGGACCGCGACGCTCCCGATCCCGCGCCCGGCGCGTCCGATCGAGATCAGGGCCGCCACCAGGAGCACGAGCAGGCCGACCGTCGCGATCGACCAGACGATGTCGTACGCGGCCGGGATCAGCGGGTTCACCATCGCATCGCCGTCCATGACCCGAGCCTAGCCCTGGCTCCTCGCCCGGTCCTCGCGGAGGAGGCGGTCGATCCGGCGGCCGGTGAGCGGAGCGACGAGGATCAGGGCCGCCCAGACGGTCATCCCCCATCCGGGACCGGCCAGGTAGGCCACCGGGATCGAGGCGGCGAAGATGAGGACCTGCGCCCCGAAGTCGATCCGTTCGGCCCACTGGACCCGCGGCGACGGCGGATCCTCCTCGAGGCCACGGGCGCGGCCGATCTCCAGGGTCACCAGCAGCGAGGCGATGGCGAATGCGACGTTCCCCGCATAGAGCGCGACCGGCAGAGGGAGGTCGGAGAGCCCGGGGTCGCTGATCCCCTGCGTGGTGAAGGGCAGCAGCACCACCAGGGCCACCGTCACCAGATTGGCGGTGATCAGCGTGCCGTCGAGCCCGCGGAAGCGCCCGATGAGCTCGGTGTTGCGCCGCCAGAACAGCGCGATCACCGCGAAGCTGAGGGCGAACGCCGCCAGCTGCACGCCCAGGCCGTGCGCGAGCAGGGCGCCGATGCTCGCCCAGGCCTCCGCCGGCGGCAGGTCGACGTTGGCGATCAGCAGGGTGATGGCGAAGCCGAAGATCGCGTCGAAGAAGCCGAGCCCGCGGCCGAACTCCGCGCCGTCGCGGCCGAAGACCCTCCTGGTGCTCTCCACCCGTCCATTCTGCCCTGCCGGACGGCCGGGGCACAGGCACTTCCCCGGGTACCGGCGGCCGACGCGCGAGGCCGCCCCGGTCCGGTCATCGCACGGCCTGCCGTGTCACCCCCCCCCGCTGTCGAGAGCCCCTGGACGCCGCCAGATCGGTCGGCAGGGATCCCCGCCCCGGCAGATCTCCCCGTCGCCGGCGGCTGCCCCACCGTGGTGCGCGACAGCGGGACCCCGCAGGCCCCACAATGGACGAGCACAGAACATCGGGAGGGACGCGCATGAGCGCACACGAGAGCACGATGTCTTCTCACCCCGCGCCAAGCGGCACCGGCACCGGCACCGGCACCGGCACGATGACGGTCGTCGACCGCCGGGCGGTGTCGCGCTCGGTGACCTGGGCGGTGATCGCCTTCGTGCTGAGCAGTCTCCTCGCCGCACTCCTCATGGGCGGCGAGCGCCTGCCGCTGGCCGGCGAGGGATCGCTCGGGAGCCTGGCCGCCTGGATCGCCGGCGTGTGCGGCGGCCTCGCCTTCGCCGGCTCCTCGCTGCTCGAGACCCGGCACGGCGTCCTGCCCTGGCGCCGGCGGCTGCCCCTGGCGAAGCGGCTGCTCGACGAGGCCGCCCTGACGCTGGCCGTCGCGATGTTCACCTATCTCGCCGTGATGGCGGTGGCGAGCCTCTTCCAGCTCGGATTCATCGGGCTCACCGTCGACCCCTTCGGAGGCGGGGTCCTCGCCGGCGCGGCGGCGGCGATGGCGGCCTATGTGGCCGTGCACTTCGGCGCTCGCATCACCAGCGAGGGGATCGCCGTCCTCGCCACCCTCGTGCTGTTCATGGGGACGATGGCGAGCATGCTGAGCGCTCCGGACCAGTCCTGGTGGCAGCTGCACTTCTCGGAGCTCGGCAACTCCGCCGGGGTCTCTGCCTCCCGCTTCAACCTCGCCCTGATGATCACGGGACTGACCCTCACCGTGCTGGCGAACTACATCGCCAACGACATCGAACGGGGCATGCGCCGCCGCGGCGCGGACCCGAAGCGGGTGCCGCTGTTCGCCTGGCTCTTCGCGGGGATCGGGCTGTGCCTGATGGTCGTGGGACTCGTCCCGGACGCGGTCAACTTCTTCATCCACGTCGGAGCGGCCTCGGGGATGGTCGTGGTCTTCGGCGTCTTCGTCTTCTGCGCGCTGCGCATGCTGCCGGACCTCCCGCGGGAGGTGTCGGGGTTCTCGCTGGTGGTGGTCGTCGGCATCCTCATCGCCGCGGCGCTCTGGGTGCCGATCGGGTACTACAACCTGACCGGGATGGAGTTCATCGCCGCCGCGCTCCTGTTCGCGTGGCTCACCGTGTTCGTCCGCGCGATGGCGGTATACGCGGGCGAGGCCGTCCCCGCAACCGGAGGATGAGGCGCAGCGGGGACCGGTCACGGGGTGCGGAGTCCCGGGGCTGAGCACCCACCCGCGCACCCCTCGGCTTCCTCCCCCGTTCGCGCACCCCTCGGCACTCCTCACCCGTTCGCGCGCCTCCGGCTCCTCCGCCGGGGCGGAGGGTACGCCCTTCCCGCATCGCCCGCCAGTCCCTGCCGCACGCCCGCGGGACGGAGAAGCCTGGAGAGGAGCACCGAAGACGAGAGGACGGTGATCCCCGTGCACGCCGCCGACCACGACCCCGCCCCTCGGCGCAGGGACGCCGCGGACACCGCCGCAGACGAGGACCCGGGCGTTCACGAGGCTCGACCCGACGGCCCCGCTCTCGAGGGCGGTCCCGGGACGCCATATGCCCGTCCGCCGGAGGCCGGTGCACCGCTGGACCCCGCGACCGACCCCACCCGGATGGGCAACCAGCCCGCCCTGACCACGTCCTCCGGGCGGAGCTGGCTGGTGATGGGCGCGCTGTTCGCGCTCGCCTGCTGCTTCCCCCTCAGCAGCCTGCTCGTCATCTCCCCGGGACGGTCGTTCCCCGTCGCGCTCACCGTGGCCATCGCCATCGGGGTCTGCTACCTCGGCATGGTGATCGCCCGCTTCGCCCTTCCCCCCGGACGCCGGCGCCTGCATGCGATGGCGGCGGGCATGATCGCGATGGCCGCGATCGCCCTCTTCGGTCTGCTGCTCTGCCTGCTGATCGAGGGGACACCGGTCTGACCCGCCCCCACGGCGTCCTCGACGACCTCTGACCGCCGCACGAGGATCGACATCGCCCGCACCGGTGTCATCGGACGCTCCCCCTCCCCCGTCCACGACCCCGCCGGAGACCGCGCCCCGGCATCGGCTCGTCTAGGCTCGGGGGCGATGAGTACCGTCAGCGTCGTCGTCCCCTCGCTCAACGACGCCCTCATGCTGCGGCAGTGCCTGGCCGCCCTCGCGGTGCAGACGCGCGCGCCCGACGAGGTGATCGTGGTCGACAACGGCTCCGTCGACGACACCGCGGAGGTCGCCCGCGCGGCGGGGGCGCGGGTCGTGACGGAGCCGGTGCGCGGCGTGCTGCGGGCGACCGCCGCCGGGTTCGACGCCGCCGCCGGCGATATCATCGCGCGCCTGGACACAGACTCCGTGCCGGCGCCGGACTGGGTGGCCCGCGTGGAGGGGCGGTTCGACGACGACCCGACGCTCACGGTCCTCACCGGGACGGGGGCGTTCTACGGCCGCGGCCCGGGGTGGCGGTTCGTCGGCCGGTACCTCTATCTCGGCGGGTACTTCTGGCTCATGCGGCTGCTCACCGGGCACACGCCGGTGTTCGGCTCGAACTTCGCCCTCCGCCGCGAGGCCTGGCTCGCCATCCGCGACCGCGTGCACCGCGACGATCCGCGGGCGCACGACGACCTGCACATCTCCTTCGCCCTGGAGCCGGACATGGCCGTGGAGTTCGATCGCGGACTGCGCGTACGGGTCTCCGCCCGGCCGTTCGCCGACTTCGCGGGGTTCCGTCGGCGGGCGGCCTGGGGCTTCCACGGCATCGCCGTGGGTCTCTCGGATGCCGGATGGTGGCGCCGGCAGCGGATGTCGGCCGCCGCCCGGATCCGTCGCCGCGCGGCGCGCTGACGAAGAGGCCTCGGCGGGGCTCGTCCCGTCTCCATCTCGTTCCCGCCCCGGATCCGCGCCCGGTTTTCTCCGTCCGCGGGCCGCACGGGTCCCGGAGCCCCCGGTTAGGCTGAAAGGGCAGGAACGCACTCCCGGCGGGAGGGACGAGAATGCCCGCAGAGGCCGAACCGACCGAAGCCCCGCCCTGGCATGCCCGCGCCGCCGCCGAGGTGCAGGAGGCCCTGAGCGCCGGCCCGAGCGGTCTGGCCACGGGCGAGGCCGAGGCACGCCGCGCGCGGTACGGCCCCAACGCGCTCCCGTCCCTGCCGCCCCGGCCCTGGTGGCGGGTGCTGCTGGCGCAGTTCCTCAGCCCCCTCATCGGCATCCTCCTCATCGCCGGGATCGTCACCGCGATCCAACGGCACGGGGTGGATGCCGTGGCGATCCTCCTCGTGCTCGTGCTCAACGCGACCCTCGGCTTCTGGCAGGAGCGCAAGGCCGAGCGCGACGTGAGAGCGCTCCGTTCGCTGGCCACCACCACGGCGCGGGTGCGCCGTGACGGCGCTGTCCGGACCGTGCCGGCCGAGGAGCTGGTCCCGGGCGATGCGGTGCTGCTCGAGAGCGGCGACCGGGTCCCCGCCGACCTGCGGCTGATCGAGGCCACGCGCCTGCGCACCGACGAGTCGATGCTCACCGGGGAGTCGCTCGCGTCGACGAAGGACACCGCTCCCGTCGAGCCCGCCGCGACGATCGGCGACCGGACCGGCATGGCCTTCAGCGGGACCTTCGTCACCAGCGGCCGGGGCCTCGGCCTGGTGGTCGCGACGGGGCCGCGCACCGAGCTCGGCGCCATCGACGCCCTCGTCCAGGGCCCTCCCTCGCGCACGCCCCTGCAGCTCATCACCGGGAGCCTGGAGCGGCGCATCGGCGTGGCGATCATGATCGCCGTCGTGTTCACCTTCGTCGCCGGCCTCGTGGGGGGCTACGGCATCGCCGACATGTTCCGCACGGCGGTGGCGCTCTCGGTCGCCTCGATCCCGGAGTCGCTGCCGATCATCCTCACCGTGGCGATGAGCGTGGGCGTCTCCCGGATGGCCCGACGGGGCGCCATCGTACGCACCCTGCCCGCCGTGGAGACGCTGGGCTCGACCACCGTGATCGCCTCCGACAAGACCGGGACCCTCACCCAGAACAGGCTCACCGTCGAGCAGGTGTGGACCGCCTCGGGGCGCTGGACGCCGGGCGAGCCGCTCGGCCGCACGAGCCGCGCCGCGCTCCGGGCGGGGACGCTCAGCAACGAGGCGGTCCGCGACTCCCGGGGCGCACTGGCCGGAGACCCGGTGGATGTGGCGATGGCCGAGGCCGCCCTCGCCGCCGGCGCGGTGACCGAGGCCGAGCGCACCGCACCTCCGGAGCGCCATGTCCCCTACGAGCCCGCGCTGCGGCTGTCGCAGACCGTGCGCCGCGACGCCGACGGCCGCCGGGTCCTCGTCGTCAAGGGGTCGCCGGACACCCTCGCCGAGATGAGCACCGCCCTGCTCACCGACCAGGGCGAGGTGCCGATGGACCGGGAGCTCGTGCTCGCCGCCAACGACGAGCTCGCCGCCGAGGGACTGCGCGTGCTGGCCACCGCCTCCCGCGTCCTCGGCGACGACCCGCTCCCGCCATCCCCGCCGACTCCGGAGGGCCTGACCCTCCTCGGGCTGGAGGGCATGACCGACCCGCCGAGGGAGGGCGTGGCCGAGGCGATCGCGCAGTGCCTCCGCGCGGGCATCGCGGTGAAGATGATCACCGGCGACCACCCCGCGACCGCCGAGGCGATCGCCGCCCGTCTCGGGCTGCCGACGGAGGCGCCGGCGCTCACCGGCGTCGAGATGGCCGGGCTCGACGACCGCATCCTCGCGGCCCGCCTGGAGGAGACGAGCGTCGCCGCACGGGTCTCCCCGAAGGACAAGCTGCGCATCGTGAACGTGCTCCGCAACCGGGGTGAGGTGGTCGCGGTCACCGGCGACGGCGTCAACGACGCCCCCGCGCTGAAGGCCGCCGCGATCGGCGTCGCCATGGGGCGCGACGGCACCGACGTCGCCCGGGAGGCGGCGGACCTCGTGCTCACCGACGACGACTTCGTCACCATCGTGGACGCGGTCGAGCAGGGCCGGGTCACCTTCGGCGCCATCCGCAAGGCCACCTTCTTCCTCCTGTCCACGGCGGTCGCCGGTGTGCTCGCCCTCGCCGTGAACGTGCTCCTGGAGCAGCCGCTGCTCTTCCTGCCCGTGCAGCTGCTCTGGATCAACCTCGTCACCAGCGGCATCCAGGACATCGCCCTGGCCCTCGAACCCGCCGAGGGCGACGAGCTGCGCCGCCCGCCCCGCCCTCGGAGCGAGGGCGTGCTCTCCCGGACGCTCTGGTTCCGCACGGCGATCACCGGCATCTGGATGGGGATGGTGCTCCTCCTCGTCTTCGAATGGGCGCTGCGGCACGGATACGCCGACGAGCACGCCCGCTCCCTGGCGCTGCTGACCTTCGTGCTGTTCAACTTCTTCCAGGTCGGGAACGCCCGGGCCGAGCACGTCTCGCTGCTCATGCTCAGCCCGTTCCGGAACCGGCTGCTGCTGGTCACCGCGGTCGGCTCGCTCGCGCTCCTGGCCGGGGTGATGGCCTGGCCGGTCTCGGCCGGGATCCTCGGCATCGTGCCGCTGGGCCTGGCGGAGTGGGCCGGATGCGCGCTCATCGCCGCGAGCGTGCTGGTCATCGTGGAGGCCGACAAGCTCCTGCGCCGGATCGCCGAGCGCCGTCGCGGGCGGCACGGCTGACGACGGCCGTGCCGCGGGCTCAGCCCCGCATCTGCGCGAGCATCGCCTCGGTGAGCTGGTGTGGCGTCGTCTCACAGGGGCTGTGTCCGGTGGGCAGGATGAGGAGCCGGCCCCCCGCTCGCTCCGCGAACGCGCGGTGCCGGGCCAGCGGCCAGACATCGCCGGTGCCGGCGGCGACGAGCACCGGCAGCCCGGTCGCCCGCAGCGCATCGGCGACCTCCGGCGTGCGCTTCATCAGCGCGAGGATGTCCCCGACGCTCGAGGGCCGGGTCGCCTCGAACCGCTTCCTGATGAACGCGGCCCGCTCGGCGGAGGTGCGGTGCACGTTCGAACGCACCGCGGCGATGAACGGGCGCCCCAGCGCCCGTCCCGGGAGCGCCCAGCTGACCGGTCCGATCGCCTTGAACCCGCGCAGCGCCTGGCCCCCGAGCGGCGGGGCCGACAGCAGCGTGAGGTCGGAGAAGAGCTCCGGATGCCGCACCGCGGCCACCGAGACCACGGTCCCCGCGAAGGAGTAGCCGAGGGCGTGCACGGGGGTGCTCCCGGTGGCGACCACGGCGAGCAGATCGTCGACGAACAGGTCGAGGGTGTACCGGGATCGAGGCGGGTCGAGGTTCTCCGGTCCCGCGGCGGCCGACTCGTACTGCCCGGCGAGGTCGTAGGACTCCACCCGGTACCCCTCCGCCGCGAAGAGCGGCATCATCAGGAGGAAGTCCTCCTTGGAGCCGGTCATCCCGGGGACCAGCAGCACCCGTTCGCCGTCGGGAGGACCGGCGGTCACGCGGGCGAGCAGGCCGCTCGGCACCGGGACCGTGTCCCGCTCGACCCCCGGCGGCAGCCGAGCCCAGTCGATCACGGGCAGCAGGGCATCGCGCTCCGCGGCGTCGCGGGCCGGCCGTGCGCGCGCGTCGTCGGGAGAAGGCATGCCCATGGGGGCATGCTATCGGTCGGCGGCTTCGCACCGAAGGACCCACCCCGGCGCCCGCGCCGACGTCCCCGGTCCGTCAACCGAACAGGCGCTTCCAGAACCCGCGGCGGCGCGTCCAGCCGTGCGCCTCGACGCGCTGGATCACCGCGTCCTCCCACTGCTGGGAGAGGAAGGTCGCGTCATAGGCGCCCTCGCCCAGCCGCGTGCCCGACTCCTTCTGCCAGACCCGCACCGTGCCCCGGGTCCGGGTCACCGAGAGACCGGCGAAGGACCCCTCGGAGTCGTGGCCGACCACCGCCGTGCGCTCGACCGGGTCGATCCGGTACTCGCCGGTGGCGGGGTCGAAGACGACCATGAACTCCAGCGCGGAGGCCTGCCGGGTGACCCCGCCCCACGCCCCCGTGCTGTCCCGATACGCGACGACGACACGGGTGACCGTGCCCTCCGTCCGCACCTCGACGCCGGGGGCCGCCAGCTCGTGCAGCGCGGCCTGCGCTCCGGCGAGATCGGCCGTCATCCGTCGTGGCGGAGCGAGTCCAGGATGCCCCGCAGCACCGGCACCGCCTCCTGCGCGCGCGAGGCGGTGACCGTGGCCACCGCCGTCACGGTGTCGCAGACCGTTCCGTGGTTGAACACCGCGATGTGCGCGGCCTGGTAGAGCGTGCCCGCGTTGAGGGCGGCGAAGGAGCCCTCGATGCGGAAGCCCGGCGCACCCGCGACCTCCTGGAACGCGCGTCCGACCTCCGCGTACTCCGGCGCGGCCTCCAGCGCTCCGGACACGGCCCCGGCGGCCTCCTCGATGGTCCGCGACCCCGGCGTGCGCGACACCGAGACGCACACGTTGGTGCGGAACACGCCCGGCTCCTCCGGGGCTCCTCCGGCGAGCACCGTGTCGGCGATGACCAGCTGGTCCCAGTCGTCGGGCAGATCGACCGACAGGGCGGGGAAAGCAGGGAAGACCTCGCCCGGGAAGGCGGCTCGCTGCGTCATGACTCGGGGTCCTTTCGAGCTGGGGAGGATGACAGCATCTGTGTCGGGGAGGGGAGCGGGGACGATCGGATCAGAAGGGCCACAGCTTGCCGATGTCCTCCGACAGCTTCTTCGGGCTGAAGGAGAGATCGATGTCGAAGGCCACGCCGACGCCGACGGCCACCTTCACCTTGGCCTTCACCCCGACTTTATCCCAGGAGGCTTCGGCACCGGCGTTCGCCTCGACGCCCGCGCCGGCGGTCACGCCCACGCCGACCTTGCTCTGCACGCCGAGCACCTCGTTGGTCACCGAGGCCTCCGCGCTCGCCCCGGCGAACGCCGACACGCCGGCCTTGGCCGAGACGCCGTCGGGACCGACCTGGGCGGAGGCCTTCGCGTCGGCCTTCGCGCCGGCGAAGGCCTCACCGCCGATCTGCGTGGACACGGGGCCGACCGAGGCATCGATCTTGCCCTCCGCCTTGGCACCGGCCATCGCCTCGGCGCCGACCTTCACGCTCGCACCGCCGGGCCCGACGTGGGCGTCCGCCTCGGCGGACGCCTTGGCACCGGCGAACGCCTCGCCGGAGAGCCCCACCGAGGCGAAACCGCCCTCGGTCTCGGCCTTCATCGAGCCGGAGGCCCCGGCGCCGGCATAGGCCTCGGCGCTCGCGGAGGCGTTGAGCCCGTCGCTGCCGAGCGTCGCCTTCGCGTCGGCCTTCGCCCCGGCGCCGGCGAACGCCTCGCCCTTCATCTCGGCGTTGACGTCGCCCACGGACCCCTTCATGGAGCCCTCCGCACGGGCGCCGGCGAACGCCTCCGCCTCGGCCTTCGCGACGATCCTGCTCCTGCCGTCCAGACCGCGCTCGATCGTCAGGCCGTCGCCGAAGCCGGTGGCGCCGCTGACGACGTCCTGCTCGGAGATGTCCCAGAGCAGCTGGGTCAGGAGCCGGTCGGCGGCCTGCGATGCGGCGTTCACCTGCGCGGCGGCGGTGAAGCAGGCCGAGATCGACCAGGGGGCGATCACCAGCTGCCCGGGCTCGATGCCATACGAGTCGGGGGACTGGGACGCGCGAGCGGCCCGGTCCGTCTCCGCGGTGATGCCGCCGAGCGTCGCACGGGTGGCCGAGAGCCGGGAGTGAAGCGACTGGACCCGGTGGGTGTCCATGCCGATCTTCTTGCCCATCACTGCCGCCTCACTGCCGTACCGGATCACGACCGCCACGATCGTAACCCGGGCGCGCACCCGGCCGACATGGGGAGAACTCCCCATTCGTCGCGCTTCGGACCGCGGGTAGCCTGAGGGCATGCTGCGCCCCGCGACGAAGTCATCGATCCTGCTCGGACTCGGCCTCGCCGGCGTGACCCTCCTGCTCTCCGCCTGCACGGTGTCGGTGAACCGGACCGTCACGCCCGGGCAGGTCGCGGACATCGCCGCCGATGCGCTGGAGGCGCAGGTGGGCGAGCGCCCGGAGATGGACTGCGGCGACGAGACGATCGACCTCGTCGACGGCACCAGCGTGCTCTGCGCGCTGACCGATCCGGGCACGGGCTCGGTCTACGACGCGATCGTCCGGCTGAAGCACGAGGCCGGAGCAAGCGACTTCACCGTGTCGGTCGAGGTCGCCTCCGCACCCCGCTGACCTCCGCGGGGGCGCTGTCGCGCACCTCGCGGCCAGGAGGTCGGCGATCCGTCGGGGAGGTCCTTTCGCAGAGAAGAGACGTCGAGAAGATGAAAGCTTCAGCCGAGGACAAGACAGATCCGGAGAGGACACCATGCGCTCCACACTCGCTCCGCGCAGCCTCGGCCGCTCTCATCAGCGCGCTCGCGCTCGGCTCCCTCGCGCTGACGACACCGACGACAGGCGCGGAAGAGACGACTGACGTCGATCTCAAGACCACCGAGGACGACCCGTCTCCACGGCGAATGAGGCGCTCGCTTCCGTGGTGCCCGTGGCGAACGACTCCCCCATCGTGTTGCAGGCGCTCACCGTCAACGACTTTCACGGCCGGATCGGACTGGGCGGCGGCGCCGGCGGCGCGGCGGTCCTCGCCGGTGCGGTGCGGGACGCCCGGGCGGCGAATCCGAACACGATCTTCGAGGCGACCGGCGACCTGATCGGGGCGACGCCCTTCACCTCCTTCATCCAGAACGACACCCCCACCATCGACGCCCTGAACGCCGCGGGTCTGGAGGTGAGCGCGGCCGGCAACCATGATTTCGCCCAGGGCTGGGCCGATCTGCGCGACCGCGTGATCCCGCGGGCCGACGGAGAGTACATCAGCGCCAACGTGTTCCTCACCGACACGGGCGAGCCGGCCATGGCGCCCGGCGGGGTGACCGAGCTCGAGGGCGTGCGGGTCGGCGTCGTCGGCGCCGTCACCGAGGACCTCGACTCGCTGGTGCGACCCCAGGACATCGCAGGGCTCGAAGTGCGCAGCATCGTCGACACGGTGAACCAGGCCGCAGACGACCTGCGCGACGGAGACCCGGCGAACGGCGAGGCCGACATCGTGATCCTGCGCGTGCACGAGGGGGCCGCCAGCATCGAGGCCGGCAGCATCACGCCGGGCTCTCCCCTCGGAGAGATCGTCTACGGCGTGACCGGGCAGATCGACGCGATCATCTCCGCGCACACGCACCTCGCCTATGCGCACCGCATCGACGGGCGCCTCGTGGTCTCGGCCGGGCAGTATGGCGAGCGCTACGGGCTGATGACCTTCCAGGTCGACCGGGCAACGAAGGAGGCCCTCGCGACCGACTACGAGAACCGTCCCCTCGTCGATGCGGACGGGAGTCCGCTCTATGAGCCGGTGACGGCCGTGGAGGACATCGTCTCCGATGCGCAGCGGGTCGCCGACATCCTGGGCGCCGAGCAGGTGGGCACGATCACCGCGGACCTGAACCGCGCCCGCCAGAGCACCGGCGCCGAGAACCGCGGCGGCGAGTCCACGATCGGCAACTTCATCGCCGAGGTGCACCAGTGGGCCACCAGTACCGACATCGGGGATGATCAATCCGGGCGGTATCCGCACTGATCTGACCTTCGCCGCCCGGTGTCCGGTCGACGACGTCGTCACGTTCCGCGAAGCGGCCGAGGCGCAGCCCTTCGCCAACACGATGATGACCGTCGACCTCACCGGCGCGCAGCTGAAGAGCCTGCTGGAGGAGCAGTGGCAGCCGGACGGTGCCAGCCGGCCGTTCCTGAAGCTCGGCGTGTCGGCCGGTCTCTCCTACCCCTACGACCCCGGCGCACCGCGCACATCACCTCCATGACGCTGAACGGGGCGCCGGTCGACCCCGACGCCATCTACACGGTGGCGGCGAACTCCTTCCTCGCCGGCGGCGGCGACAGCTTGTTCACCTTCGCCGAGGGGGCGAACCATCGCGACACGGGCCTGTCCGACCTGCGGACGACGGTCGACTGGTTCGACGCGAACGGCACCGCCTCCCCCGATCTCGCCCAGCGCTCCCGCCGGCGAGCCTACGCGCCGGGCAAGCAGGTGACGCTGAGCCTGTCCTCCCTCGCGTTCACGGGCGGCGAGGCCGCACCGGGCACGGTGGAGGTCGGGCTCGGGGACGCGGTCCTCGGTTCGGCCGAGATCGACGCCTCCCCCGTGGACACCACCGACGAGACCGAGCGCGCGGTGGTCTCCTTCACCGTTCCGGCGAGTGCCGAGGGGACCGGGAACTGCGCGTCGTCGTACCGGACGCCGGCACCATGCTGACCCTGCCGTTCCCCGTGGCCACCGAGGCCGAACCCTCGCCGACTCCCGCCGAGACGCCCGAGCCGACCCTCTCGCCTACGCCGAGGTCGGACGACCTCGCGACGACCGGTGAGGCCGCACCGCTGTGGCTCGCCGGAGCGGGGGCGCTGCTCCTGCTGGGCGGCGGGCTCGCCCTCGCCGTACGCCGACGCCGCGTCTCCTGACCTCCCCCGGAGGAGGGACGAGTGCCCGCCGAGCAGCTCGGCGGGCACTCGAGGCTCCCGACAGGCGGAGCGGTTCGCGCTCCGGCCTGCTCCACCGAGCACGGACACACTCCCGTCGCCGGGCGTTCATCCCCCGGAAACACCCTCGGGTGAGACTGAAAGGGCGCGGAGCAGCCGTCCCAGGGATGTCGTCGGCTCCCGCGCCCGCGAGAGGGCCTTCTGCCCCCGCCTGCGGCAGACAGCCGCGGACCCCCGCCGAATCGGGTCGGCGGGGGTCTTCTCGTGCGCACGTGTTGTCATCCGATCACGGGCCGTCGACCATCTGACCCCGCAACAGTCTCACTGCGGCCGACTGCCGAACAGAATCACGCCCGCGTGATGGGTCCCGCCGATACACACCAACGAGAGCTCCGCCCCCTCGACCTGACGGGCGCCGGAACGCCCCATCACCTGCATCGCGCCGTCCATCATGTGCGGCACTCCGTGCATCCGCCCGTTACCGAGATTCCCGCCCGATGTATTGAGCGGAATACTCGGGTCCGCGATCCATTGCAATCCCTGTCCTTCCTCCGACAATCCCATGGCATCCGCCCAGAACGGCACGTTCGCTGAATAGCCGTCGTACAGGTTGGCGACATCGATGTCCCTGGCGCCGACCTGCCCGTTCGCATACAGGTGGGCGGCCATCAGCCTCCCGACGTCGATTTGAGACTCAACGGTCTCGGGATACCCGACATCCGAGAAGAACTCCGGCGAGACGGCACTCGCCAAGACATAACCCGGTCTGTCGGTCAGATCTCGCGCGCGCTCGGCAGAGGTGATGACGAAGGCGGCGGCGCCTTGGATCGGAATGTCGCAATCCAGCATGCCCATGGGTTCACTGATCGGACGTGCGCCGAGGTACTCGTCCAGCGTGAGCCTCTCCGGCCGATGTTGGCGCCAGTAGCTGTTCTCATTCTTCAGCCCCTGGTCACGATTGCGAACCACGAATGTGCCGAGCTGCTCCTTGGTGCCGCCGAACTTCTCCATGTACCGACGAAGTTGCTGCGCAATGGTGGTCGGACCTGTCGATCCGTAGGGCGTGAACCACTGGTCGGTTCCATAAGCGCGGCCAGGACTGACCCGCCCGTATCGCCCGTCCGGATTGTGAAGCGCACGAAACACCAGAGCGTACTTGCAAACGCCGGCTGCGACGGCGTTCATCGCCTGGAAAAAACCCTGCGTGAGCATGAACGTCCCCTGGTCCGAGTAGCTCGGATCAAGCCCCAAGGCCTTGGTCATGAAGTCGGTGGACACGATATGTATCCCGTCGACAGCCCCGACCCCTTCCGCGGGATGCACGGGCGACGTCGCAATACCGTCGATGTCGGACATGTCCAACCCGGCGTCCCGAACCGCTTCACGCGCAGCCTCCACCGCCAGCTTCCCGAGGGGCTCCTCCGCTCGGCGATAGACCTTGGAATGGCCGAAGCCCACGACGGCCACGCGAGCGCCCTCATTCGACATCGTCGTCACCCCCTTCCCTCGGACGGAACTGCGGGATGTTGACTCCGGGTGAGATCTCCTCGAAGTCGACCGTCACCGCCAAACCGGAACGAACGCCGTCGATCGGCGTTCCCGGCAGATTCGTCTGGAGAAAGACCCCCGGGGCATCGTCGAGTTCGACGGACGCCACCACATACGGCACGAGTGCGTCGAACGCCGGAATACGCTGATCCTTCACCACCGCGAAACTGTATACATGACCGTCACCTGTCACCTCCACAAACGTCAGGTCCGTGGACAGACAATCTTTGCAGATGCCGACCGGGGGGTGGTGGAATCTCGCACACTGCTCACACCGCTGGATCAGCAGTCGCTTCTGATTCGCCCCTGCCCAGAACGGACCGGTCAGTGGGTCATCGGGATCAGGGATGGGTTTGCCGTGAACGGCATTGGCACCCGATTCTGGTCGGGGGCTGGCGCTGCTATAGGGCATTGGTCTTCCTCGTCTCTGGCGGGTTAGTTCGGAATCCGATGATCGATCCTTAGATCGCGCCAGCGCTCTTGAGGTTTTCCACCTGGATTTCGGGATACTTGAGGATCGTCGTGAGGACATAGTCCGTATCCTGGCCGTACGACGGCCCCGAGCGGTTGTAGCGACCACCGATGTGCGCAGGCGACATCGACAAGTCCCCCGGGTAGTCCTTGATGGGCCATACGCCGATCTCCTCCTGCTCGAGTTCGACCAGCCACTTCACATGGGCGAGTTGCGGGTCATTCTCGACGCGGTCCTGTGCGTCCTGGCAGACCCCTGCCGGGATGCCGGCCTGTTGCAGTACCTGCATCAGGGTGACGCCGTCCCAGGCCTCGGTGGCCGACGAGATGAGCTCGTCCAGGGCATCCTGGTTCTGCAGACGTGACTTTAGAGTGGCGAAGCGCTCGTCAGATGCCCACGCGACATCGCCCAGGATCTCGGCGAGCGCATTCCACTGCTCTTCGGTGAAGGCCGCGATCGCGATCCACCGGTCATCGCCCGCGACGCGGTAGGCCCCGTGCGGAGCGGCGGCCTTGTACGGGGACCGGTTGCCATAGCGGCTCCAGGTGCGACCATTGGCGCTGTGGTCCAGGACCGCGGTGCCCGTCAGGTAGATGCCCGTCTCGGCCTGCGAGGAATCGATCCAACAGCCGCGACCGGTGGATCGACGCCGGTACAGGGCTGCAAGCGTGGCGTTGGCCATGTTGTACGCGCCGAACCAATCCAAGTACGAGTAACCGATCCCGGCCGGCTGCCACGGGTCAGGCAGTCCGGACATGTCGCTCAATCCCGTCAAAGCTTGAGCCGTCGGGCCGAAACTCTTCGTGTTCCCATAGGTCCCGTGCTGCCCCATCCCGGACTGCTGGACATAGATGATGCCGGGATTCATCTCGCGAAGCCGGTCATAGCCGAAGCCCATCCGCTCCATCGTGCCCGGAGAGAACCCTTCAGCCACCACGTCCGCGCTCCTGATCAGGTCGGTGAGGACGTGCTTGCCCTGCTCGGACTTCAGATTCAGCGAGATCCCCAGTTTTCCCGCATTGATCTCCATGAAGGAGCCCGAACGGTTCGGGCTTTCCCACGTCGGCGTCGGCAGGGGTCCCTCGGCCGCGTCTCGGACGGCCCTTCCGCCGTCGGGATAGATGCCCAGACCGAATCGCATGCCGTCCCAGCGGCTCTCGTGCTCCACCTTGATGACCTCGGCCCCCAGGGCGGCGAGGAATCGGCCGGCGCCGGCGCTGGCGAGCTGCCAGGACAGATCGACCATTCGCACTCCCGCCAGAGCAAAGGGCTTGCCGTGAACGCTGAGAACTTCGTCGGCAGGATCGACCGGGTCCGCCGGCAATGCCCGCAGCGCTTCGGATCGCTCGGTCCACTCCTCCAGAATCACTTCGGTGTGCTCATCCAGAAGAGGCGGTCGCGGCCCGTTCCGCCAGGGCAGTCCCGGGGCGTACCACCGAGCGCCGATGTAGGTGAATGAGCGGCCGAGCTCGGGGTGATCGACGTCGAAGAACGTCTCACGCGCCTGCCAATGCTCATCGGTGACGTTCTCCTCCGGGCGCCGCACGGGCGCCCACGGCAATCCTTCCTCTTGCGCCTCCATCCACAGGTTCCGATCGGATGTCAGCGAACGGATAAGGCGTTCCAGGACCTCGCCGAAATGGTCGCGGACCTCGATGCGGGCACGGAACTCGGGATCCGAATACTTCGGATCCTCGAGATCAGCCTGCATGCCGTACTTCTTCAGGAGGCGCACGGAACCCGGGATCGCGTCCGGAAACCCCTTGAGATATGTCGTGTACGGAAGTATCCAGCGGCCATCCTTCGTCCGGACGATCCCATGACTCCTCGCTTGCGGCGTGGAGTGACGACACGTCAGACGATGGTGGGTCTGGCGGAGATAGATCCAGTCAGGCAAGTCCGTCTCGGTGTTCTTGGCCACGGCTTCGTGCACATTCGTCGAGACCAGCTGTCCGGTCGCCGAGCGCAGCCGGTAGATCAGAGCAGCCAGCGTGGACATCGCGGCCATCTCGCCCGCAATCTGGTAGGCCTGCCACATCTGCGGAGCGATAGGGGGGGTCTCATAGTGACCCTCGGGATCGGGGTCGTATCCGCAGTTCATCATGACGCCGCCCAGCGCCAGATGCACCAGGTCACTGCCGGAATAGTCCTTCCAGGGTCCCTCGTCGCCGAACGGGGAGATCCTCGAGTAGATCAACGCGGGATTGATGGCGCGCAACGCTTCGCTGCCCAGTCCGCGCTCTTCCATCCAGCCTCGCGGTCGCGTGTCGATCACGATGTCGGCCACTTTCGCGAGAGATCGGAAGCGTTCCTGGCCCTCCGGGGACTCGAGGTTCAGCACCATCGCGCGCTTGCCGAAGTTGTAGTGCCAGAAGTACAGGCTGCGATCGGGTCCAGGTTCGTCGCCCAGGAACGGGCCGTAGGATCGCGTCACCTCGCCCCCCACCGGTTCCACCTTGACCACATCGGCGCCCAGGCCCGCCAGTACCTTCCCGCAGTACTCCCCCAGTTCGTCAGCGACCTCGAGAACCCGAACCCCCGCGAGGAACGATCCCGACGAACTACCTGCTCCACCCCGATCAGACGCGACGGCCATTTACTCACACTCCTTCATGTGCACGCCTACAACCTGCGTACTTGCTAGACAAGCATACAGATAGCGCTTGTGGCAAGCATCCCGCGCAGCCCGGCGATCGAGGCCACCGAGACCAAGCTGTTATCATCTCCGACGCAATCCCCACCAATGGAACATGTCAGTAGAGTATGTTTGTCTAACACATGGGCGGGGAAGCGTCCATGTCCTGGTGGGCGCCATCGCCCAGATTCTGTAACCGATTCAAAGGAGAGTCGATCCAATGAACGCATTGCGACGAGTGGGGATAGGGGCCAAGGTCACCGCAGGCCTGGCCGCAGGGATCCTGCTGCTGGCCTCATGCAGCGGCGGCAGCGCAGCTCAGGATGCCGAGGCGACGGGGGTCCCCGGCGCCGGGGGGGCCATTGCAGACATGGAACCGATCACGCTGACCTACGCATCCTTCGTTGCCGAAGGCGACGCGAACGGGAAGGCCGCCGCGGCCTTCCTGGATGAGATCGAAGAGCGCACGGGCGGCAAGGTGACGTTCGAGAAGTTCTTTTCGGCATCGCTTTTTCCCGGCACCGAGACGGTCGATGCCGTAGGATCGGGCATCGCCGACATCGGATGGGTCTCGACATCGTTCCACCCGCAAGAACTCCCGATCGCGAACTGGATGCTGCCTATGGGCAGCGCCCAGGAGGGCTCCTACCCGATCGGCTACCTCCAGGCTTACGCCGCGGCCTTCGAGACCTTTATGACGGACGAATCCCTCGCCGCCGAGTTCGCAGATCACAATCTCAAGGTCCTGACCGGGACCTCGTCGCCGAACTTCTACGCTCTCTGCAATAAGCCGATCGACTCGCCGGAGGTCGCCCGGGGGATGCGCGCCCGCATCGGCGGTGCCGTCTGGGAAGCGGAGGTGGCATCACTCGGCATGACGGGGGCGTTCACCGAGTTCGGGGAGATGTACGAGAGCCTGCAGCGCGGCGTGCTGGACTGCGTGGTGAACCCTCCGTTCGCACTCGCCGACGCCGGCCTGTGGGAAGTGGCGAAGTACGTGAGCCCGGAGCCGTTCAGCGCCTTCCCGGGCAACGTGAACGTGATGAACCTCGACGTCTGGAACTCCCTCTCCCCCGAGATCCAGCAGATCTTCCGCGAGGCCAGTCTGACCCACTTCGAAGCCGGCGTCACGAGCGTCATGGAGGCGATGACCCGGTTCAGCGTCGAAGGCGTCGAAGAGCAGGGGCTGATCGCCCAGCCGATGCCGGACGAGTTGAGCGCGGCGCTCCTTCGCCACCAGGAGGCAGCTCGCGCCGCGATGGCGGACAATGCACCGGCGGGTGTGAAGGATCCCGCGGGCTTCGTGAAGTCTTACGAGGATTCTCTTGCTCACTGGCTGACGGTTCTGACGGCTGAAGTGGGACTTTCGCTTCCTCCTGCAGGTCAGCAACCTGACCTGCTGCAGTCCTTCAAGGATGGCGGAGAAGTCGACTGGTCCGGCCTCCTCGAGGTCGTCCGTGCCGACGTGCTCGGGAAATAGCCGCGAGAGCATCGGCGCGGCACCGGTACCTTGACCAGGCCCTGACTCTTCCGCAGGCCGGCCTCGGTAGCGCCGAGGAGCGCGAAAGTCCTCCGCAGCGATGCGGGGGACTTTCCGCTTCTCACCCGTCCGAACGCGCTTCGCGAACGCCGGCGGCGAGAGAGCCGGGCTCCGCCGACGGCAGTCCTGTCGGTTCAGCCCTGAAGAGGGGTCGCACCGGCGCCCGGGACGAACGACGAAGCGCCGCCGATAGCCCGGCGGCGCTTCGTCCCTCTCACCTGGCGGTGGATCCTTCACATATCAGTAGTCATCCGGGCCGGGCGCAGGCGCTCCCGGCCTCCAGTGTTCGAGAACCGCGGTCGTTGCCGGTCCCCGACCTGAACGGCAACGGATGGTGACGATCACCCTTTTCTCGTCCGCCGTCACGACATCCCCGGTGATCACCAGCGTGTCTCCTGGCCAGACCTGATCCTGGAATCTGACGGAGAGCCGGCACGGATACTCAAGCTCGAACCAGTCCGTGACCATATGGCCGATGAATGCGGCGGAGAGCATGCCCATCGCGAACGTCGTGCGGTAGCCGCGCGATCGTGCCGCATTCTCATCATAGTGGATCGACGTGAGGTCGCCGCTGGCGGCACTGTAGCGGACGAAATCCGCGCGGGTCAGGGGGCCGAACTCCCCAAACGGAAGAGTCTGACCGCTGCGAACAGCACGGAGAGGAGTCGGTTGCGCATCGACAGGGTCTGCGCGAACCCTCAACCCGTCGTCGAAGAGGGATGCATCTTCGGTCGGTGCCGAGCCGATCAGCGGATTGGCCGTCTCCAACATGGTCCGTGTCACCACCCCGACGACATCGCCGGCCTCGTCCACCAGCAGGCTGCGCCGCCTGGTGCGATGCATTGCACCGCCGCGCCTCCCGGCGAGATCCGGAAGACGGAGCGTCGCATCTCGCACGAGAAGCGTGGTCCCGGTGCGCAGCGGGGAGTACAGCAGTATCGTCTCCTCGCCGTGGAATGAGCGCGCGACATCGAAGCCGACGCTCTCCAGCGGGTGCACCCGTCCGGTCAGGGTTGCGCCAAGGCATCCGAACATCAGCGGCACATCCCCCGCAGCGCTGCCGCCCGAGAGACAGAACCGCGGGCTGTCATCCCACGCTGCTTCCGCGAACCGGCGCACGGCCAGCTCCTCGATGGGGAACCGGTATTCGTCGCGGATGCTGGCGCTTCGATAGTCAGGCACACCGCCGCCTTTCTCCAGATCCGCCGGGCCGAGGCGGTCCCGATGCTCCCGTCCCGCCGAGGGACCGGCGCACGCATCGCACCGACTCTTCTCCCCGGTTCATCGAAGCGCTATGTCGAGGCGCCATGTCCTCGGGGGTCACCGCTGCCGCGAACCCCGAAGTGACGCGCGGAACCTCCCCTCGTCACCGAGAAGGAACCAGGACCCCCTGAATCTCCAGATACGGATCTATTCCTTCGGGACCACGCTCGCGACCGATACCCGAGTTCTTGAAACCACCGAACGGCGCCGCGCTGTCCAGGGTCGAGATATTGACGCCCAGGAGCCCGGACCGTACACGCTTTGCCACAGCAAGGCCCGCCTCATCGTCGCTGGTCCACACCGACCCGGCGAGTCCATACGGCGAATCGTTGGCGATGGCGACGCCCTCGTCCACGCCCTCGTAAGGGATGACGACGAAGACCGGGCCGAAGATCTCCTCCTGAGCCACGCGCATGGAGTTGTCGACATCCCGGAGAACCGTCTTCTCGACGTACCAGCCCTTGTCGTATCCTGCCGGCCTGCCGCCGCCCAGGGCGACCTTGGCGCCTTCGTTCTTACCGATCTCGATATAGCCCATCACGCGGTCGCGCTGGGCACGGGAAGCAAGAGGCCCCACGAACGTCTGCTCATCCCGAGGGTCCCCGTACGGGGTGGCATCGACCGCGCTCACGAGAGCATCGACGACCTCATCGTATCGTTCACGGGGCGCGAGGATGCGGGTCTGCGCGTTGCACGCCTGGCCGCTGATGAACATCAATGGCGCCATCAGGTTCGGCACGACGACGTCGAGGTCCGCATCGGCCAGCAGTATCGCTGCCGACTTTCCGCCCAGCTCAAGCGTGCAACGGCGGATCCGCTCACCGCACAACGCGCCGATCCGTCGTCCTGCGGCTGTGCTTCCCGTGAACGTCACTTTGTCCACACCGGGATGAGTGACGAGATATTCACCGACCTCACGGCCGGCGGGAACGATGTTCAGCACCCCGCGGGGAAGGCCCGCCTCCCGGAACGCCTCAGCGAACTTGACGAAGTTCAGAGTCGCTTCAGGGGACGGCTTGAGAACCACCGTGCAGCCGGCCAGCAGCGCAGGGCCCAGCTTCATTCCCGCAACGATCTGCGGTCCGTTCCACGGGACGATCGCGGCCACCACGCCCACCGGCTCCTTGCGGACGAGAACGTCAAAACCCTGGTTCGCCTCATCATGGGCGGGCCGCCGCGTCTCCCACGTGAACTCCTCGGCCAAGCCCGCATAGTACTCGAACAAGCCAGCGGCGATCGGCATCTGAGCGTGGATGGACTGCGAAATAGGAGAGCCCATCTCGGCCGTCAGCGTGAATGCCATTTCCTCCCCGTGGGCGCGCAACCGCTTTGCGGCGGCCGCCAGAACCTCCGCGCGTTCCACGTGGGACATCTTCGGCCACGGGCCGCTGTCAAACGCCTGCCGGGCCGCTGCCACTGCGCGGTCCATGTCGGCCTCGGTTCCATCGATGAAACGTCCGGAGAGCTCTTCCGTCGCTGGATCGAGCACGGAGATCATCGCCTCCGCGTGGGGGGAAACCCATTCACCCCCGATGAAGAATTGGCGCTGTTCGTACATGGGATTACCTGCTTTCTGCGAATAGTGTGATGAAGAATCGGGCGCGAGGTCAGAGTTCCGACGACGTCAGAGGTCCAGGACGAGCCGAGCGGTCTTGGCGCGCGAACAGCAGACCATCATCACCTCATTGGTCTCGCGCTCCTGCGGCGTGAGGTACGAGTCGCGATGGTCGGGGATGCCCTCGAGGACGAACGTCTCGCAGGTCCCGCACGTGCCTTCGCGGCAGGACGTGGGCACGTGCACACCCGCCTCGAGCACGGCATCGACGATGGTCTGGGTCGGCTCGACCGTTATGGACAGGCCAGACGTGTCAAGGACCACTTCGAAGGAGCTGTTCACCCCCTCGAGGGCTCCGGCCCGCGGTCGGAAGCGCTCAAGATGAAGCGCGTCCGAGGGCCAGTGCGCAGATCGCTCCTCCACCGCTCCGAGGAGAGCCTCGGGGCCGCACGCGTAGAGGGCCACGTCGCGTCTGGGGCTCGCAAGGAGCGACTCGAGGTCGATGAGGCCGCGTCCATCCTGCGGCCAGAGAAGGACTTTGTCCCCGTACGCCGAGAGCTCGTCGACGAATGCCATCGAGCTGATCCGCCGGCCGCCATAGACAAGACGCCAGCTCTGACCGGCAGATTCGAGGGCCGAGATCATGGGCAGAAAGGGGGTGATCCCGATCCCTCCGGCGATGAAGAGATACTCCTGCGCGCTGATCAGCGGAAAGTTGTTGCGAGGCCCGCGGACCTTCACGCGGTCACCGACGTGGATCTCGGAGTGGATCCACGCCGAGCCCCCACGACTGTGCGGATCGCGGAGGACGCTGATACGCCAGTGGGCACGGTCGTCCGGGCTCCCGCAGAGGGAGTACTGCCGTTCCAGCCCCTCCTTGAGGAGCATATCGATGTGAGCGCCGCCGGTCCATTCCGGGAGAGGACTGCCGTCGGCCGAAGTCAAGATCAGAGAGACGATGTCCTCTGCTTGCGGAATGACGGCCGCAACACGTACGGTGCGGTACTCCCCCACCGCTGATCCTGTCACCATGGACACCTCCTCCTCGCCACGTCTGCCGCCTTCGAAACGGGTATGCACCCGCTCGGCGTCTCGTCTCGCCGGATCGATCACTGTCCGCGCTGCGCCTGCGTTCCCTGTCTGCGCCGGCTCGTGTCGATGACGAGCAACTCGTCGTCGGTGATCTCGACGTCGTACCCTTCAAGGATGTGCGGGCCCTGTTGCAGGCCGCCATCCGGATCCGTGACGGCTTCGGGCGATCCGGGTATCACGTCGACCGCATACTGCCGAACTCGCAGGTTGCGCGGATCGAACCACGACTGCCCTGTGCGCAGATCGAACTCCCATCTGTGCCAGGGGCAGCGAAGCAGTTCACCGTGACGGGTGTACCGGACCTCTCCGTCCGGCTCATCCGCCTCCGCCGCACCGAACAGCGTGCCATGCGAGCACAACGGAGCGCCCGCGTGCGGGCACTGGTTCAGAAGCGCGAAATACTCGCCACCGACGTTGAAGACACCGATGGACCGGCCTTCGATCTCGACGATCAGGCGTTCCCCGGGCGGGACCGTGTCGGCGCGCCCCACGATGTACCGCGTCATGCCGGATCCTCGAGTCCGAAGAGTCTCTTCCCGTTTCCCCGAAGGATCTTGTCCTGCACGTCGGGCGGCAGATGGGGGAGGGAAGAGGTATCCGGTGCGTCGAAATCCCAGTGCGGGTAGTCGGAGGCGAAGAGCACGTTGTCCGTCCCCAGTTCCTCGATGATCTCAAGGAGGAACTCGGACTTGTGCGGCTCCTCGATGGGCTGAGTGGTGACGAAGATGTGATCCCGGATGTACTCCGACGGCTTCCGCGAGAGCTCGGGGACTTCGGCACGCAAGTTCTCCCAGTGATGATCGAAGCGTTCCAGCAAAGCGGGAAGGTGCAGAACTCCCCCCTCGACGAGCAGGAACTTCAGGTCCGGGAACTCGTCGAAAGCTCCACCGGTGATCAGGCTGAGAACCTGGGTCTGGAAGGTCTGGGCCAGACCGACGTGGTACTCCGCGTAGTAGGACGTCCACCCGGTGCCGGTGTTGGGGTGGCCTCCGCCCTGTGACACGTGCGCCTGGATAGGAAGCCCGTGGCGGACCGCCGCCTCATAGATCGGCCAGTACTTCTGATTGCCCAGGGGTTCGAGAGACTGTGCCCCGAAGAGCACGGAGACCACCCCAGGGTCATCACCTATGCGATCGATCTCCCGGGCCGCGAGATGGGGATGCTCCTGCTGCACCACCATCGCGGCACGCAGTCGCGGTTCGGGATAGACCAGGTTCTCGAGCTGCCAATCGTTGATGGCGCGCGAACGAGCCTCCGCGAGGCCCGGATTCTGGATGGCACCGGCAGCGCCGTCCAGGCACTCCATGACGCCGAGCTGGATGTTGTAGCGATCGAGCAGCTGCTCCTGGAGCAGAGGGAGATCCGATCCCGGGGGATTGCCGTTCGCCGGCCAGGCGTCGCCTCTCATTCCTCCGAAGACCGGCGGGTTCTCCACGATGGAGTCGAGCCCATTCCGCTGACGACGGCCGAACTGCTCCGTGTGATCGCGCCAGCGCTTCGGCAGATACGCGTCCAGCGCACCGGGAGGGGGCACCGGGTGAATGTCTACATCGATGATTCCGACGTCGACCCGAGGAGCGCCCAGCGTCCTCGTGTCAGCGTCCAGGGCGAGTTCGATTGTCATGTCCTATCCTTCGCGATTCATCCCTCGGGGCGTCAGGTTGTACAGGGAAGCCGCATTCCGTCGATAGATGCGATCCAAGAGCTCAGGGCTGTCCGTGCCGTCGTCGATCTCCCGCGGCCCACTCGCATGACGGTGCGGATAGTCGCTCGAATACACCAGCATCCGGTCCGATCCCATCCGGTCCACGATCCGGTCGAGGCGACCGGGTCGGGCGGCACCGTCGGAAGGGCTCGTCGTGAAGAAGACGTTCTCGCGGATGATCTCGCTGGGCCGGCGGTCCAGCCAGGGCATTTCCGTGCGGTAGCTCTTCCACACCTGGTCGAATTTCCAGGCGAATGGCGGAAACCAGGTGAAACCGCTTTCCGCGAGGACGACCTTCGTATGGGGAAACTTCTGAAAAATTCCTTCAGCAACGATGGACGCGAGCTGCGCTTCGAAGGTTGACTGCTGGCCGACATACCACTCGAGATACGTCGACTGCCATCCCGCGGTCGTCGGCGCCTGTCGGAATACCCCCCCGAGATGGATGGCGACCGGCAGGCCCGCCTCTTGAGCCGCCTCCCAGATCGGCCAGTTGATCTGACGTCCGAGGAGCACCTCGGACTGGCACAGCACGAGGACCTGGACGAATCTGCTGTCCGTCGCCCAGTACCTGATCTCTTTCGCCGCCTCCTCGGGAGTGCCCATGGGAACGACGATCGAGGCGCGAAGACGCGGGTCGGCGTCGAGCCACTCGGCTGCGATCCACCGGTTGAGTGCGCGTGCGTGAGCGATCTCGCGTCGCGGCTGGTGGATCTGTTGAACCCCGTAGAGGCAGTTCAAGATCGCGTAGTCAACGAAGCCGTCCGCGAAGACATCGGCAACCAGATTGCCGACCGTCGTCGCTGCCCGACCGTCCTCATCGACCTGCGCCTCCGGGCGCTGAGCGATGGGAGAACCCGGAGGGTGATAGTTGGGTTCGTAGAAGGGATAGTGCTGCGCCCGCATCTGGTCGCGCCAGAAATCGTCCAGATAAGGAAGCAGCAAGCGCGGTGAGGCGAGGACGGGGTGGACGTCGCAGTCCACGACGGGCGAGACCGCGGTCCGCTCATCTCCACCGCGGGCTTCCCTGCCGGCCACCTCCCGCGTCCCGGACAAGACGTCTGCCATGTGGACTCCTTCCGTGAGCACCAGATCCTTCAGTGGAAATGCGAATGCTTGTATGACAAGTATACGCATAGGCGGCGCGTAAAGGAAGGCTCGCGGACACACTGAGTATCCGAGAGCTCGCGCCCCGCGAAGGACACGATTATTGCTACGGTCCGGCTCGACGACCCGTCAGGAGGGGAGCGAAGCGATTCACGGACGTACGGCAGGAAGCGGCAAGCGCTCGCCGTCGCCTACGAAGGCACACCCTCATCCGCCGCCCGGTGCCTGCTCACAGCTTTCGCCGTTCGGGCGCGAAGAACTATGCGTCCTGCGTTAAGACCGCGGCCAGCCGTTCACGAGAGCGTCCCAGGTGGTCAGCGAGAGCAACGAGCGCTGCGTCGGTATCGCCGGCGGAGATGAACTCGAGCAGTTTTTCATGCTCTTGACACATCAGGTCAGAGCTGAAGAGCTGCTGGCCCTCGATCTGGCTCCAGCACAAGCGCACCTCGACGATGAGGGACTCGTACGCCTTGGTGATTCGTGGGCTCTGCAGCGATTCGACGAGACTCAGGTGAAACCGCATGTCCGGTTCGATGATCGGCACGCCCGCATCGCGTGCGCGGACGACTTCTCGTTCTGCGAGGTAGACGCTTTCGGGGACTTCGCTCTTACCCGCGAGGCGCCGGATGGCCACGCTTTCCAGGTATTCCCTGCTCCAGTAGATGTCGCGGATGTCGTCGGCCCCGAGTGCTGGAACACGCGCCGTCTTGTGGGGCCCGCGGACGAGGAGCCCTTCACCGACGAGCTTCTCGATCGCCGCCTTCGCCGTGGGGCGGGCGATCTCGTACATCGTCGACACACTGGCCTCGGTGAGCTGCGCGTTCTTCTTGAGCTGCCCTGTGAACAGCCGAGTCCGGAGGTCTTCAGCGATCGCATCAACGATGGAAACCGCGCGAACCTGCCTAACCATCGGACCCACCCTTCGCTTTTTGAACAATCCAGTCGTGGCTGTGGAATCCTTGATCCAAGACCGGCAGCCGATAGGTCTTGTTCCAGTTCTACCCAATCATCCCGCGCACGTCACCCCCTGCACGGCCCGCCTATGCCATGCACCCGTGATTCGTGACTGCTCGGGAAGACCCTTTCGGCTAGATATGAGGACCTTCCTACTTAAGCGTAACGGTCGTTGATCCCCGGCCGCGCGCCGAGGATGTCGGGAAAGAACAGGCTCACCCGTCTGGACGAACTCCCGCCGTCCCTCTCACTCCAGCCGAGCCGCCCAGGTCTCGCGGGACTGCGTCCGCCTCCGAGACTCTTGCCGATACCGTGACGCGCCGTCAGGGGTCGACGACCGCTGCAAGCCGCATGGCGACGAGATCAGCGGCGGGACCCGTCAACTCTTTTCGGGTGACTTTGCCGGTCGCCGTGCGGGGCAACTCTTCGATGAACTCGACAGCCCAGGGCACTTTGAACCCGGCGATGGAGTCTCGGCACCGCTGGAGGACCGAGCTCTCGGAAATCGGCTGTCCGGACCGTGCGACGATGAACGCGATCGCGACCTCCCCCCGAGCCGGATGCGGAGCGCCGACGACCACGACCTCCTCGACCGCAGGAAGACCCGCGATGAACCCCTCTACCTCCGCCGGGGAGATGTTGATCCCGTTCGATTTGATCATCTCGGACCGTCGACCGCTGAACTGCAGACCGCCGTCAGGGCTCATCATCCCGATGTCCCCCGTCCGATACCAGCCGTCATCAGTGAACGCTTCGCGCGTCGCCTCCGGGTTGTTCGCATAGCCGAGAGTGATTCGCCCCCGCACCCAGATCTCTCCGCGCTCGCCGATGGGCACCACGTCGTGAGTGCCGGGGTCGACGATCCTCAGCTCGACTCCCGGCAAAGGCGGGCCCTGCGTAGACACCCGCTCGGGGTCCGGCGCGGCGTACGGAGTGACGCAGCAGTTGCCATACGTCTCCGTCTGCCCGTAGACATTGCACAGCTGGGGTATCGCAAGCTCGATGATCGCCCGTTCCACCTCCTCCGGCCGGCCGATCATCACGCCGGTGCGCAGAGACTCGATCGCCCGCACCTCCGCAGCGGCGCCCTCCTCCAGCGACAGAGCGAGGCTCGGCAGCAGGTACACGGCCGTGCAGCGTTCGGAAGCGAGGACGCCGGCCGCTTCGACGGGCGCGAATCGCTCTTGCAGGACCAGGCAGCCGCCATGAGTGATCGTGGCCATGGCGGCGTTCGCTATTCCGTAGCTCCAGAAGAGGGGAGATCCCAGCCAGACGCGCTCGTGCGCGCCGAAGCCCATCCTTTCCCCTATCGCATGCCCGTTCTCGATCAGGTGCCGATGACACAGCGGCACGGCTTTGGGATAGCTCGTGGTTCCGGAGGTGTACACGATCACCGCCGGTTCCGCACCGGCGGCACGGTTCAGCGGGATCGATCCGCCCGCTGTCTCCGCGAGCAGTGTGTGGAAGTCGCGTGCAGCGCAAGGGAGCGGTGTCTCCACGGCGACGTCCCCGATGGTGATGAGATGACGCAGTGCAGGGAAATCCCGGCTCACGACCGGACCGCGGGAATCCCAGAATTCGGGCACCAATGTCTTCAACTCGCCCAGCAGGTCGTGGGAACGCACTCCGGGTGTCATGATCAGCACCTCGGTCTGGGCCGACTTCAGCAGGAAGTCCAGGTCCCACGCTCGCACCCAGGTGTTGAAACAGTCGACCGGCACCCCGAGCCGCATCGTGGCGAAAGCGGCGACGAGCCACTCTTCGATGTTCGGCGCGAGGAGCGCGACGTGACTTGTGCGGTTCACCCCCAGCTTCGCCAGCGCGGCGGCGCACGAGCCCACCTTGCTCGCCAGTTCCCGATAGGTGAGACGGCCCGAGCTCGAGACCAGAACCTCGGAGTCCGGCCGCGACGCCGCCAGGTGGTCGAGCATCTCCGGCAGCGTCTGCGCAACCGGGGGAAGCTTCTCAGCCTCCCAGCCGGTCGGCCCGAACGAGCTCAGCGTGAGAGCTTCGACGCCCATGGGATCAGAATTCCTTTCGACATGGCATCCGCCCAAACGCACCGGAGGCTCAGCGCCGCGGAGAGCTTGGCGGAGGTGGCGTCGCCGGGCGGGGGAGAGCTCCCCTCGCGGAGCTCGTCTTCGAATATCTGCATTCAATGCGCGAGCGGATCCTCCCGCAACGGGTCTTCGAGTTTCCGAAAGACGAAGAGCAGAATATCGTGACTCTATTGTCTAGACTGAATTCATGTCAGACATTTCTGCCGTCAAGAGGCCTCTTCCCCCGGGGGAAGCGCCGGGCATCTCGGCCGACCTCCGCGCGGCGGTTGCCGATGCCGCTCGAATCAAGTCGCGGGCCATCGATCGGGCCGCCTATGCGAGCGATGCATCGCATTACCTCCTCACCCCGAAGGCGGTGATCGTCGCGGCAGACGCCGCCGAGGTCGCCGCCATCCTCCGAGCGGCAACGAGCACCGGCGAGCGAGTGACGTTCCGTTCAGGAGGGACCAGTCTTTCGGGTCAAGGGATCAGCGACGGGGTGCTCATCGATGTACGCCAGCGGTTCCGGCGCATCGAGGTCTTGGACAACGGCGCCCGCGTGCGCGTGCAGCCCGGCGCAACCGTACGGCAGGTGAACGCGCACCTCGCGCGGCACAATCGGCGTCTCGGTCCTGACCCGGCCAGCGAGGCGGCGTGCACCGTCGGCGGCGTCATCGCCGACAATTCGAGCGGGATGGCCTGCGGCATCGAGGAGAACACCTATCGCACGCTCGAATCCGCCGTGCTCGTCCTGCCTTCCGGCACAGTGATAGACACCGCGCGCACGGATGCCCGGGCCCTGCTCGGAGAACGCGAACCGGAACTCATCGACGGGCTTCTGCGGCTGCAGCGACGAGTGCGGGAGAACCCCCGGTCGGTGGCCTTGATCCGTCGGCAGTTCGCACTGAAGAACACGATGGGCTATGGGATCAATGCCTTTCTCGACCACGAGGATCCGGTGCAGCTTCTCCTGCACCTGGTCGTGGGATCGGAGGGGACGCTCGCGTTCGTCGCGGAGGCGACCTTCCTCACCGTGCCGGTGCGGAACGAGACAGCGACGACTCTCGCCGTCTTTCCGACACTGCGAGCCGCTGCGTCCGCCCTGCCCGCATTGGTGGACTCCGGAGCGACGACGCTGGAGCTGATGGACGCGACATCTCTGCGTGTGGGACAGTCCATGCCGGCAGCCCCTCAGCAGATCCTCGGGTTCGAGGTCCACGATGAGGCAGCGTTGCTCATCGAGTACCAGGGGGTGACTGCGGATGAGTTACGCCCGCACGCAGAGGCTGGCAACGCGGCATTGAGCGGACTCGCGCTCCGCACCCCGACCCGGCTGTCCGCGGCTCGGGCCGAACGCGATGTGGCGTGGAAGTTCCGCAAGGGTCTGTATGCATCTGTCGCCGGCGCTCGTCCCCGGGGGACCACGGCGCTGCTGGAAGACATCGCTGTCCCCGTGCCAGCGCTCGCGGATACGTGCAGCGGCCTTCAGGAGCTGTTCTATCGTCATGGTTATGGTGAGAGCGTGATCTTCGGACACGCCAAGGACGGCAACATCCACTTCATGCTGACCGATCGCTTCGCCGAGGATCGCGCGCTGGATCGTTATCTGGCCTTCACCGAGGACATGGTCGATATGGTGCTCGACGCCGGCGGCAATCTCAAAGCCGAGCACGGCACCGGACGGGTGATGGCCCCGTATGTGCGCCGCCAGTACGGCGAGGAACTGTACGACGTGATGCGGCAGGTGAAGTCGCTGTGCGACGCGGCCGGCATCCTCAACCCCGGTGTGATCATCGACGATGATCCTCACGCCCATCTGCGGCACCTCAAATCCGCACCGGTCGTGGAGGCCGAAGTCGATCGCTGCGTGGAATGCGGCTACTGCGAGCCCGTCTGCCCGAGCCGTGATCTCACGCTCACACCCCGACAGCGCATCGTCGTGCGTCGGGCACATGCGACCGCCGTCGCCGATGGCGACGACACGCTCGCCGGCTCCCTCGAACGCGACTACGCCTACGATGGCATCCAGACCTGTGCCGTCGACGGCATGTGCCAGACCGCGTGCCCCGTGCTCATAGACACCGGCACGCTGGTCAAGCGGCTCAGGCGAGAAGTGAAAAACCCCGTCCTCGCAGCGGGGTGGGACATCGCCGCGAAGCACTGGGGAGCCGTCACGCGCGCCGGCGCGGCGATGCTCACCGTCGCCAACGTGCTCCCCTCATCCCTGGTGCGGGGAATCACGGATGCGGCGCGTGCCGCGGTGGGAGCCGACACCGTCCCCCGCTACAGCTCGGAGCTGCCGGCCGGGGGCGGCGCACGGCGCACGTTGCACGGTACCGTGGGCAGTGGTGACGACGAGCCGATGGCCGTCTATCTCCCCTCCTGCGTCAACAGCATGTTCGGAGCCGCCGAAGGCGGGCCGGGGGCGACTTCCGCGCTCGTCACGCTGGCGGAACGAGCGGGCGTCCGGCTCATCGTGCCGTCAGGGATCGAATCCCTCTGCTGTGGCACGCCGTGGTCCTCGAAGGGTTACACGGAGGGATTGTCCGCAATGACGACCCGTGTCCGAGGCGCGGTCCGCAGCGCGAGCGGCGGACGAAAGCTACCGGTGATCAGCGACGCCTCCAGCTGCACGGAGGGTTTCGCCCGGATCCTCCGGTCCGAGGGATTCCACGTCGTGGACTCGGTCGAGTTCGCCGCCACGGAAATCCTCCCCAGAGTGTCGGCTGAGCCGGTCGTGGACTCACTCGTGCTTCATCCGACCTGCTCGTCCCGTCACTTGGAGCTCGACCCGCAGCTCATTCACGTCGCAGAAGCGACAGCGCGGACGGTGCACGTACCCACGGACTGGGGGTGCTGCGCCTACGCCGGCGATCGCGGGATGCTTCACCCCGAGCTTACGGCTGCCGCGACCCGCCCCGAAGCCGCGGAGGTCGCTTCCCTTCAGGCTCAGGCACATGCATCCTGCAACCGGACATGCGAGCTGGCGATGACCCGCGCCACCGGACATCCGTATCAGCACGTCCTCGAGCTTCTCGAGCGTGCGACACGAGGGTCAGGGCGGGAGCCCGCGAACGACGTGGCCGCTGCGGATCAGTGACGGCGACGCTCCATCGCCGCCATTGGTCCGAGGCTAAGAGGCGGAGGACAGTCCTGGCAACCACAGGGCCAAGTCCGGCAAGAGCACCAGGACTATCAGCATCACGATGCAGGCGGCTATGAAGGGGATGACGCCCTTGAACACGTCGGTGATCTTGATCTTCAACCCCATTCCCCGGGTGGAGGATTGCGCCAACGCCAGAACGATGAAGTTCAGCACGCCCAGTGGCGGCGCCACGAGATCGATCTCCGCGAGGACGATGAGGAACACGCCGAACCAGATCAGGTCGATGCCAAGGGAGTCGAGAGGCCCGATAAAGATCGGGATCGTGAGCAGCATCATCGCCAGCGTGTCGAGGAAGAACCCGAGTACGAGGTAGATAGGGATGAGCATCAGCAGGAATCCGACCGGGCTCAGGCCCATGTCGACCACGGTGTTGCCTATCCACCCGGCGAGGCCGCTGAGCGCCATCACACGGGTGAGAACGTTGACCCCGATGAGCAGAAGGAAGATGGATGCGACGGTGGACACCGTGTCCAGCAGCGTACTGGAGAAGAACGATCCGACCACCCGTTGCGTCGGAACGGCCGTCGCATCTCGCCTCTGCTGCTGCTTCGATCTGAGAATCACGAGCCCCACACCGAGAATGAGCACGACCAGCGCGCCATAGGCACCCGCTTCGGTCGCTGTGAACACGCCGAAATAGATCCCGCCGAGAACGACGACGATGATGATCAGCACCGGGATCAGGTGCACAAGCGAGGCGAACCGTTCCTTCCACGAATACACGGCACCGCGGGGCGCCGACGTCGGGCTGATCCACGCCCACAGGATGATCACGATCGTGAACAGCACCGCCAGCATCACGCCCGGGACCACTCCGGCGAGAAGCTGAGGACCGACGGGCGTCTGTGCCACCCCGGCATAGATCACCAGCAGCACGCTGGGCGGGATCACTTGACCCAGACTCCCCGACATCGCCGTGGCGCCCATGGCAAGGCTGGGCCGATAGCCGGAACGGATCATCTCGGGGATCGACACACGACCGATCGCGTACACGATCCCGATGGTGCTTCCGCTGGTGGCGGCCATCCCAGCTCCCGCGAGGTTCGTCGAGACGGCCAGTCCCCCGGGCATCCACCCCAGCCACTTCCGTGCGGAGTCGTATGCCCCGCCCATCAGTCCGCTCTTGCCGAGGGCGATTCCCATGAGAACGAACATCGGAATGACACTGAGCGACCACGACGCGAACGACTGGAAGACGACCTGTCTCAGCGTCCCGGCCATGGCATTCGGCCCGACGAGGATAAAAAGTCCGAGGGCTCCAGCTGCGGCCATCGCGATGCCGATCGGGATCTTGAACAGCATCAGCGCCATCATCAGCAGGATGACAACGAGGCCGATCAGCAGTTTGTTGGAGGGCATGACGAAGAGGTAGAGCGTCAGCAGCACGGTGACGGCTGCAGTGACGACGAGGCCAATCGTGAAACGCCGTGCGATGAGGGCTTCCTTGATCTCGATCGGCGTCTTCGGCCGGCTCTGAGGGGGCGATTCTTGCACAGCGGTGTTCATCGGTTCATCACCTTCCCGGCCACAGCCTTTTCATCCGCCAGTTCCTCGAAGACGGTCTCCTCCGCCTCGAGGGCGATCGCAACCTCGTCCTCATCGAGGGGGTGGAATTCTTTCATCGTGATCGCGCGGAGAAGCGTCGCGAGGGCCTGGAGCATCAGCCCGAGCAACCCGATCACCACCACCCATCGGAACGGCCAGACTTCCAGCCAATCCGTCCCCACGGCCTTCTCGCCGACGTTCATCGTCCGCTGCGCGTTCTCTGCGCCGAACCACGCGAAGAGCGCGACGGTGCCGAGCGTGAACACCATGGAAACGATCTCGATGATGCGCTGCGTAAGCGGACCGGTGGGCCCCGTAAGCAGACTCACTCGAATGTGCTCCCCCTTCACCAGGGCGTATCCGAGGCCGAGCGACACCAGCGTCGGCATCCATGCGAACTGTGTGAGGTCGAGGGTGCCGGGAAGCGACCGCCCGAAGACGAAGCGCCCGATGACATCGGCCACGACGTTCAGCATGAGCGAGACGGTGGCGATCCCCCCCAGAACAGCAAGGAAAAGACTGAGACGATCGATCCATTTCAGCCAGGGGAGACGTTCGGGCTCAAGGGGGCTGCTCGACATCAGACCGCTCCTCTCGTCCTCGGAAGGATGCGCGGGAAGGGTCCCAGGCGCGAGTTTCTCATCATCCAGACCTCTTCATTGATGCTCGGGATACGACGGATGCTCGGAATACGGCTCGGCCTACGCGATCGGGGAGACTCGTCATCGCCGGCGGGTCACGGTCCTCCATCCCGTAGCCTCCGGCGCGGACGGGTCGGCCTTTCCCCGCCATAAGGAACATAACGGGCTCCCTAGATTTCCTCCTCTCGAATTCGGGTTCTCGAAGGCGGGTTGCGGCGATACCGGTTTAGGTCTGTACTACAGGCATCCGGATTCGGTATCCGAGAATTCGTACTCACTTGCGACGCGCCTCGTCCTCGATGCGCGCCTTGATCGGAGGCTTCTATGGAGACTGACCGCTTTAAGCGAATCATGGACGTCCTAGGGCTTCTTGCCGTGAGCGGGCCCAAGACGATCACCGAGGTGAGCAACCGACTCGGGTTGCCGGTGAGCAGCACTCATGACCTGCTCAAAGCCATGGTCGTGGGCGGGGTCGCGTCGTCCACGTCAGAGGGATACGACATCGGCCCTGTGACCGCCCGCCTCGCATTCAAGATCTGGGAGCGGATGGACATCGCCAAAGTCGCAGCCCCCGATCTTCAACGCCTCGTGCACCGCGTAGGGTTCGACGTCTATCTCGCCGTGCGAACAGGCAACAACGTCATCTACGCGTCACGATTCCGGGGACGTCAGGGCGTGAACCTCGACATTCCCCTCGGGCTCCCGCTGCACCGGCACGCCACGGCTGCCGGGAAGCTCTTTGCCGCATTCAGCAAGGAGATCCGTCAAGAGGTGATCAACGGCGATCTGCCGCAGCTCACCCCTCGGACACGTACCGACAAGGTCGGCTTGAACAAGGAGTTCGACTCGATCTGCGCACGCGGGCTGAGCGTGTCGCGCGAGGAGGCGGTCACCGGGATCATCGGCCTGGCCGCGCCGATTCTGATGGATGGGACGATCGTGGGAGCGGCGCACATCTCGGTGCTCCGGAGCCGCCTCGATGATGCCGGGCTCCGGTGGGTGGGCGACGAGTTGCTCGCGACCGTGACCGCAATCGGGGAGCGCTTGCGCGGAGGTACGCCTGAGCCGTCCTCGTCGACGACCTCGATCACGCAGGCGGACCTCGCGCCCCTCCTCGGAGAGAACCTGATCCTGCACGTTTGACGTCCGGCACCGACCCCGGTGGCCGTGGAGAAAGGAAGACGCTTGTCTGAAATAAACGTTGCCGTGCTCGCTGTGGAGAGCACGGTGGTAAAGCGAGAGGAGCGTCGCAGTCTGGAGGAGATGATCTTCGACACTGCGACTCGCGCTCTGGAAGCCGCCGGATTGACAGCTCAGGATCTCGACGGGGTCGTGGTGAGCGGGAACGACGAGATCGACGGTCGAGTCATCTCCATCATGCCCAGCACCGGTCCGGCGGGAGGAGTCGATCAAGACACCACCATGATCGCCTCGTCGGCGGACCAGGCTCTGAGCTACGCATATCTGCGGCTGCTCGCCGGCCAGGGCGAGCGGATCCTCGTCGTCGGCTGGGCGAAGCCGAGCGAATCCGTGGAGCCGGACCGGGCCGAGTTGATGGCAGCGGAACCCTATCTGCTCCGGACGATAGGAATGAACCACACCATCGCGGCGGCACTGCAGGCCTCGAAGTGGGCTCACAGAGACGGCAAGGCTGCGGCCGACACGACCGTCGCCTACCCGCTGGAGCGAGACGATCTGCCGCAGCGCGGCGACTCGGTCCATGCCGTCGTGATCGCGACAGAGAGCGCGACGCCTCCGGAAAAAGATCTGGCGTGGATCCTGGACAGCGGGTGGTCGACCTCCAGCTACGAGCTCGGGGGACGTGACATCGGCCAGCTGGAGAGTCTGACCCACGCCATCGACCAGATCACGCATCGCACTCCCGAGGCCGCTCCAGAGACATGGTCCTGGACCGAAGTGGCCGCAGACAGCGAACACGTGGTCTCTGAGACCGCCCGCCTGCTGGGAATCGACCGGGAGTCGGTGAACGCCTCAGGAGCGCTTGCCGCTGGCCCGACGTCCCCGCACGTCGCGGGACTGGGACGGTTCGCGGAGGCGATCCGTGCGGCGACCGCCGCGCGGGGAGCTGAACGGGTCAACACGGCCGGCATCGGCTACCACGGTTTCGGGTGCCAGGGCGCGACAGCCATGGTCTTCAGCACTCACAAGGGGGGCGACCAGTGATCAACGTCGGAGTAGCAGGTTTCGGACAGTCGTACTTCACCACGAAGCGCACGGATGTCACCTTTCCGGAACTGGTGAAGGAAGGCGTCGACCTGACGCTCGCAGATGCCGGGATCGGCATCGAGGACATCGACGCCGTCGTCTACCCGCTCGCGCCGGATGCCCTCATCGGCGTCAACAACGGTGAACGCTGGGTGATCGACGCGCTCGGTGCGGCCGGAAAGCCGTTCATGCGCGTCAACAACGGCGGCGCGACCGGCATGAGCGCGGTGCTGGCCGCCTGGACGCACATCGCATCGGGACGATTCGACGCGGTCCTTGTCGCCGGCGCGGACCGGGTCTCCGAGTCCGGTTCGGCGCAGTCCGTCCTGAACAAGATGTGGGATGTCGGCTACGAGCGGACGGTGCCGCTGAACACGATCACAATGCTCGCGCTTTCCGCTCAGCGGTACATGTGGAAGTACAGCGGCACCGAGCTCGATATGGCGCGGGTATCGGTCAAAAACCGCTATCACGCAAGCCTGAATCCCCACGCGCATCTGCGGACGACGATCACGATCGACGAAGTGCTGAACAGCAGAACCCTCGCGTGGCCGATCAAACTCGGCGACGCATGTCCCGCGTCCACTGGCGCCGCCGGCCTTGTCCTGGTCTCTGACCGCTTCGCCAGCGAACGAGGCCTCCACCCGGCCTGGATACGCGGATTGGGACAGAACAGTGAGACCTTCTGGATGGGCGATCGCGTGGGGGCGAAGGCGTCGGGGGACCACGCCGACGCCGACGCGCTGGCGAAGGCGTTCCGCACCGCCTACGCTCAGGCCGGCATCACCGAGCCGGACGTGCAGATCGATGTCGCTGAGCTCTACGCGCCCTTCTCCAGTGTGGAGCTTCACGTCGTCGAAGCAGCCGGTCTCGTGCCGTACGGTGAAGCCGCCCACGCGCTGGAGGAGGGACGTTTCACTCTCGGCGCACCGGGGACCATTGTGAATCCCTCCGGCGGCACCCAGTGCACGAACCCGATCGCCGTCACCGGAACGATCCGCGTCGGCGAGGCAGCCAACCAGGTCCTGGGTCGTGCCGGCGCGACCCAGGTGCCGGGCGCGCGCGTCGCTGTGGCCAGTGCGATCGGCGGAGACCACCAGTTCTATTCCACCATGGTGCTGAGCACCGACCTTGAGGAGATCTAGCCGTGACCGACCAGACCACAGCCCCGAACGTCCCCCTGTTCTACGAACAGACCTGGGATCTCCAGTACCGGCACGCCCTCGGCGAGACGACGTCGCGATTCCTGCGAGGCATCGCGGAAGGACGCATCTGGGGAACGAAGACCGAGGACGGCCGGGTGCTCGTGCCCGCGCGGTCTTATGACGACCGCACGCATACGAGGGTCGTGGATTGGGTCGAGGTCGGCACCCAGGGTGTGATCGAGATGTCCACGGTCGTGTACGAACCGTTCAAGGGACTCCCCGACCCGCCGTATGCGCTGGCCTATGTGCTGCTCGACGGCGCGGACACCGCGCTCGTCGGCTATGTCCGCGGGGTCGCGCTCGAGGATCAGGCCGCTGCGGTCGAGGCGGTGAAAATCGGCACCCGGGTCACCGTGTCTTTCGCGGAGCATCCTACGGGTACCGCCGCCGACTACTGGTTCGAACCGACGTCCTGACGATATCGATGCCGCACGAACTCTCTCCGGGTGGCCCTGACGCGGGCACGTCGATGGAAGTGATGGCGCTCCACGGCCATGGTGCGGCCACGGTGATCGGTCCCGAGCGTCGACCGGTTCCCACTCCCGGGCCCGGGGAGTTCCGCGTGCGAGTGCTCGCCTGCGGAGTCTGCGGACACGACGTGCTGGCACGGTCGGGACAGATCGCCTCTGCGCCGGACGCGGTGCTGGGTCATGAGATCGCGGGGATCGTGGACGCCGTCGGCGGCGTCGCCCTCGACGGCTGGCTCGGGGCACGAGTCGCCCTCGTTCAGCGACGCCCCTGCGGGGTCTGCGAAGACTGCGTCCGCGGCGCGACGAACCAGTGCCGCCAGGGCCCGGGATTCTACGGCGAAGACAGCGAGGGTGGATATGCGGAGTACGTGCTGGCCGATCCGCTCAACGCGGTCCGCGTGCCAGACTCCATCGACGACGCGACCGCGGCGATCCTCTCCTGCGGGATCGGAACAGGACTGCGTGCGATCACGGCTTCGCACTGCGGCCCCGGTGATGTGCTCTTGATCACCGGGGCCGGCGGCGGAGTGGGACTCAACGCGGTGGCGCTCGCTGCCTCCCTGGATATCGTGCCTCTTGCGGCGACTTCCCGCAGGGGCAAACGAGAGGCGCTCTTCGCGGCGGGTGCGACGGACGTGCTCATCCGTCCCACGGTGAAAGATGTGAAAGCCGCGGCCGCCCGCCACGGCCGCCGTCGCGGAGTCGACGCTGCACTCGAACTGACCGGCGCGCCCACCTTCGCGCTGAGCCTTCGATCACTGGCACCTCAATGTCGTCTCGTGCTCGTAGGCAACGTCGATCCGCAATCCCTGTCGCTCGAAGGAGGCCTCACGATCGTGAAGGAGTTGTCTGTGATCGGTTCGGCGCACGGTACTCGTGCGGACCTTGAGGCAGTCATCGCCCTCGTCGACTCGGGACGGCTGGCCCCCCCGCCGACACGGACGTATCCGCTTCGCGAGATCGTGTCGGTACATGCCGCCCTCGACGCCGGTGAACAGATCGGACGGGCGGTGGTGGTCCCATGAACGACAACTGGGGACGCTGGGGGGAACGAGACGAGTTCGGCGCGTTGAACACGGTCGGCCCCGACCAGGTGCGCCGCGCGGCCGGGCTCGTGCGGGAGGGGGTGGTCGTTCCCCTCGCCCAGCCGTCCGGCGCCGCCGGTGCGGTGCCGCCCCACCGGCGGCGCGGCTCACGATTCATGGACCGTGATGCGGGTGACTACGCACTGGGCGCGCGGGCCGTCGGAGGGTTCAAATTCGCTGAGGACACTGTCGCGATCTCGACGCACAGTGGCACCCACATGGATGCTCTTTCGCACGTCTGGACGGGCAACGATCTCTACAACGGCCACGCGGCCTCGACGTTGCGCTCGACGGGCGCGACTCGACTCGGCGCCGAGACTCTCCGCAGCGTGATGACTCGCGGCGTCCTCATCGACCTCGTGTCCGCCTACGGCGCTCCGTTGCGCGCCTCGACCCGGATCAGCGCTGATGACCTCGCACACGGATATAGCGCTGCAGGCCTCTCCCCGGAGGCCGGCGATGCCGTCATCATCCGCACCGGCTGGTGGGAGTCGCATCTGGCCGAGCACGCCGAGTACTTCGACAACGAGCCCGGTCTGGACGAATCGGCCGCGGAATGGCTAGCGACCGCAGACGTCGCCCTCGTCGGCGCGGACAACTATGCCATCGAAGTGCAACCGTCGACCAGCGGCACACGGTTCCCCGTCCATCTCGCGCTGATCCACCAGCAGGGCATCCCGCTGATCGAGAACATGGACCTGAGGGGGCTTGTCGGCCGCACGGTCACATCATTCTGCTTTGTCGCCGCGCCGGTCGGATTCACCGGTTCCACCGCGGCGCAGCTGACCCCGCTCGCTGTGTTATGAACGACCCCATCGCCTGGCGCTCGCCGACCGGTCAGGGATCGCTCGCGCACATGCGCGTGCTCGACGTCAGCCAGCAACTGCCCGGCCCCTACGCGACGGCGTTGCTCGCGGCGTTGGGAGCTGATGTGATCAAGGTGGAACCGCCCACGGGGGACGCCGCGCGCATGCTCGATCCAGAGATGTTCCGCACGGTGAATCGATGGAAACGGGCGATCACGCTCGATCTGAAGGATGACACCGATCGCGCTGCGCTGTTGAGGCTCGCCGCCGATGCGGATGTCTTCGTCGAAGGCTTCCGCCCCGGAGTGATAGCACGACTCGGCTGCGACTACGAGACGATCAAGGCCATCAATCCGGCCATCGTCTACTGCTCGATCTCGGGATTCGGCCAGACGGGGCCGCTCGCGTCTCGGCCTACTCATGACCTCAGCCTGCAGGCGATGGTCGGCGCGATCCCGGACGACATCACGATCGACCGCATCGGGGTCCCCTGGGTCGACCTAGCAGCCGGGTCGACAGCGGCCCTCCTCGCAGTCGCCGCATGGCACGCAGGCGACGGAGGCTATCTGGATCTGGCGATGCTCGATGCAGCGCAGTCCTGGTCACGCATCAAGCCGGAAGCCGCCACACACCGCGAGCCCAGCTACGGCACTTTCGCGACGAGCGACGGGCGACGGGTGGTCGTCGCACTGCTGGAAGACGCGATGTGGGAGCGAATGTGCGACGCGCTCGGGTGGAAGGACTGGGCCGGGAGCGATCGTCACGGAAGATATCTGGACCGACGAAGGCGCTCCGGTGAGATCCACGATCGGCTCGAGACGGTGCTCGCGGCCATGCCTGCAGGGGAAATCGTCCGACTTGCTGACGAACACGACTTGCCGATCGAGGTCATCGATCCGTCCGAGCACTCGGTGCGCGTGCAGATCGCCTCTCGTAGCGCTGGGCCGGCGGGGACGGCACCGGTGCTGCCGATTCCGACCGCATGGCTGCACCCGGCCGACCCTTCTGCGGCGCCATGATCACCACGGCAGGCAGGCTGATCGACGCGGTGCGGGGCATCGTCACAGTGACATCTCACCACCCCGGGGTGATTGTCAGTGATGCCATCGATGACGAGCCGCTGACGACACACCGCTCCTGTCGCCCGTGACAACCCTCGACGCAAGGGCGGTGCAGACGACCCTGTGAGGCCCCTGGACGCAGTCCCCCTCTCGGCAGCTCTCCTGGTTCCGGGATGTCCCCGATGCCAGGGCTGGCTCAGCCGTCCCAGCGCCGGAGGAGGGCGGCGATCGCCTGGCCGCCGCCGATGCACAGGGTGACCACGGCGTACTGCAGACCGCGACGGTGGAGGTCCATCGCCGCACGGACCGTGAGGATCGCCCCGGTCGCGCCCACCGGGTGCCCCAGCGCGATCGCCCCGCCGTAGGGGTTGACCTTCGCGGGATCCAGTCCGGCATCGCGGATGACCGCCAGCGCCTGGGCGGCGAAGGCCTCGTTCAGCTCGATCACGTCGACATCCGCCGGGGAGAGGCCGGTCTTCTCCCAGAGCCGCTCCAGGGCGTGCACGGGGGCGTAGCCCATGAGCTCCGGCTCGATGCCCGCGGTGGTCACGGCCTCGATCGTCGCCAGTCCCGACAGCCCCCGAGCACGGGCGTCCGACTCCCGCATCAGCACGGTCGCCGCCGCGCCGTCGTTGATGCCCGAGGAGTTGCCGGCGGTCACCGTGCCGCCCTCGCGGAACGCCGCGCGCAGGCCCGCCAGCACCTCGAGGGTGGTGCCGGGGCGGGGGTGCTCGTCGACGGCGACCTCCACCGGGCGCCGGGCGCCGGAGGAGACCGGGACGATCTCCTCGGCGAACGCCGCCCGCGCCGCCTCGGTCGCCGCGCGGCGCTGGCTCTCGACCGCGAACGCGTCCTGGTCCTCGCGGGAGATCCCGTACTTCTCCGCGACGTTCTCGGCCGTCACGCCCATGTGCTTCTCGCTGAACGGGTCGGTGAGGATCGCCAGCGTCCCGTCCAGGAGCGTGCGGTCGCCGAGGCGCGCATTGCCGCGCGCCTGGAAGTCGAGGAACGGCGTGCGCGACATGCTCTCGTCCCCGCCGGCGACGACGACGTCCACACCGCCCCAGAGCAGCTCCTGCGCGCCGGACCAGATCGCCTGCACGCCCGACCCGCACAGGCGGTTGACCGTGAGCGCGGGGACACGGGGAGGCAGGCCTGCAGCCAGACCCACCCGCCGGGCGTTGTAGGCGTCGGGGCCGTTCTGGGCGATGCAGCCCATGATGACCTCGTCCACCTCCGCCCCGGCCACGCCCGCGCGGCGCAGCGCCTCGGTGACGGCGGCGGCGCCCAGCTCGTGCGCCGGGACGTCCTTCAGCGACCCACCGTAGCTCCCCACCGGGGTGCGGGCGCCGGCCAGGAGGACGACCCTCTCGGCGCTCATTCCGCCGACTCCTCCGCGCGGCGCAGCGCCTCGAGATCGGCGTCGTCGGCGACATAGCCGTCGATGTGCCGCTCGGCCGGGCCGTCGTACTCCGACAGCGGGCGGATGAGCGCGTTGGACGCGGTCTGCTCCATGATGTGGGCGGTCCACCCGGTCACGCGCGAGGCGATGAACAGCGGGGTGAAGGTGAGGATGTCGAAGCCGATGAGATCGTACGCCGGGCCCGAGGGGTAGTCGAGGTTCGGGTAGATCCCCTTGCGGCCCACGAACTCGGCCTCCAGCGTGTCGTAGAGCTCGGCGACGTCGGGCCGGTCGTAGTGCGCCACGAGCGTGTCGAGCGCCTTCTTCATGGTGGGCACCCGCGAGTCGCCGCGCTTGTACACGCGGTGGCCGAACCCCATGATCTTGCGCTTCTGGCCGAGGGCCTCGTCGAGCCACGCCGTGACCTGGGACGCATCGCCGATCTCGCGGAAGATGTGCAGGACGGCCTCGTTCGCCCCGCCGTGCAGCGGGCCCTTGAGCGCGCCGATCGCACCGACCACGGCCGAGTACAGGTCCGACATCGTCGAGGTGATGACGCGCGCGGTGAAGGTGGAGGCGTTGAAGGAGTGCTCGGCGTAGAGGATCATCGAGCGGTTGAAGGCGTCCACGACGACCTCGTCCGCCTCCTCGCCGAAGGTCATCCAGAGGAAGTTCGCGGCGTAGTCGAGGTCGGACCGGGCCTCGACGAGCTCCTGGCCGCGCCGGCGGCGCTGGCCGTAGGCGACGATGGCCGGCAGCACGGCGTAGAGGCGGATGCTGCGCGCGAGGTTCTCCTCCGGCGAGCCGACCGCGTCGAGCACGGAGCCCGCGCCGCTCGTGTCCGAGGCACCGATCACGCTGACCGCGGTGCGCACCTCGTCCATCGGGTGGGTGTCCACCGGCAGCAGATCGATCACGGCCTTCACGTTCGCGGGGATGGCGCGGTGACGGCGCTCCTCGGCGCGCAGCTCCGCCAACTGCTCGGGCGTGGGCAGCTCGCCCTTCCAGAGCAGGTGCGCGACCGCCTCGAAGGGCTGGGTCGCCGCGAGCTCCTGCACGGGGTATCCCCGGTAGAGCAGCGAGTTGGTCTCGGGGTTGACCTTCGAGATCGCGGTCACGTCGGCCACGACGCCCGCGAGGCCCTTCTTGATGTCGGTCATCATCGACTCCTTAGTCTTTTTCTGCGGTCGCGGGAGGATCGTATCCCGTCATCCTGCGGCCGTGAAGCGGATCGCAGGATCCTGTTCCGTTGTGGGTGGGTGTCGCACCGGCAGGCCCGCTGCGGTCGTGCGGCGGATCGCGGCTCCCTCTCCGGTCGTCGTCGCCGATCCGGCGGCGGGTGCTGCCCGCCGGGTGACGGGAGAGCGCCGCCCGGTGTCAGCGCTGGATCTGGAAGTTGAACACGCTGGTGTCGAAGCGGTTGTACTCCTCGTAGTCGATGAGGTCGTACAGGTCGGCGCGGTGCTGCATCTCGCCCAGCTTCGAGGTGAGATGCCCCTCCTCGACGAGCGTGTCCAGCGCCCGGCCGGTCGCGCCCATCGCGATGCGGAGCATCGAGACCGGCCAGATCACGATCCGCACCCCGGCGTCGCGCAGCTGCTCCACGGAGAACAGGTCGCTCTTGCCGAACTCGGTCATGTTGGCCAGGATCGGCACGTCCAGGGCGTTCGCCATCGCCTCGAACTCCGACAGGTCGCGCATCGCCTCGGGGAAGATCGAGTCCGCCCCGGCGTCGACGAGGGCCTTGGCCCGGTCGATCGCCGCGTCCAGGCCCTCCACGGCGCGGATGTCGGTGCGCGCCATGATGAGGAAGTTCGGGTCGCGCCGGGCGTCGGCGGCCGCGCGGATGCGCTTGATCGCCGTGTCCTCGTCGACCACGCTCTTGCCGTCGAGGTGA